>JANLFO010000011.1 GCA_024653205.1 Clostridia bacterium
GTGACAGTACGAACGGGGAGCACCCGGTACCGCCCGTGGGAAAGTGGGGATAACTAGAGTGCCTTGACGGCCGAGCGGTTCTGCGCCCGTTGCGGCAGCACCTGCTCCGGAGACTCCGGAAGCGGGAGTAGAACCGATCGGAGTGAAGACCCGTCGGGCCGGAGCCATTGGGAGGGAGCAGCGCGGTAGTGGAGGAGAACCTGCGGGCCCTGCTGACGGCGGTGCGGGAGGGCAGCCTGGACGTAGAGGAGGCCCTGCGCCGGCTGGGAGAAGCGGGCTTCGTGGAGTTGGGATTCGCCTGCCTGGACACCGGCCGGGCCGAGCGCCGGGGTTTTCCCGAGGTGATCTTTTGCCCCGGCAAGACCCCGGACCAGGTGGCCGAACTCTTCTCCCGGCTGGCGGTGTCTAACCCTAATCTCCTGGCTACCCGGGCCACGCGGCGCGTTTACCGGGCGGTCCAACAGGCGGTTCCCGAGGCGGAGTACAGTCCCACCGCCCGGCTGGCTTATCTCTGGCGGGAACGGCCGGTTCAACCGCGGGGAATGGTCCTGGTGGTCAGTGCCGGGACGGCAGATCTGCCCGTGGCCGAGGAGGCCGCCCTGACCGCCGAGGTGATGGGCAGCCGGGTGGAAAGGCTTTACGACGTGGGGGTGGCCGGCCTGCACCGTCTTTTGGGCCGTCTGGACAGGCTGCGGCAGGCCCGGGTGCTGGTGGTAGTGGCGGGTATGGAAGGAGCCCTGGCCAGCGTGGTGGGCGGCCTGGTGGCCCGGCCGGTGATTGCCGTGCCCACCAGCGTGGGTTACGGGGCCAGTTTCCGCGGGCTGGCCGCGCTTCTCACCATGCTCAACAGCTGCGCGGCGGGAGTGGCGGTGGTGAACATAGACAACGGTTTCGGCGCCGGCTACCTGGCCTCGCTGATCAACCGGCTGGGGGATTGAGGTGAGGGGCCTTGCGGGTGGCCTATTGGGACTGCTTTTCCGGGATAAGCGGGGACATGTGCCTGGGAGCCCTGGTGGATGCCGGCCTGGCGCCCGAGGATCTGGAGGCGGCCCTGGCCGGGGTGCCTTTGGGGGGCTACCGGCTGCATATTGAGCGCGTACACCGGGGACCGGTGGCCGGAACCCGGGTCCGGGTAGAGGTGGAGGAGCCCCAACCCGCCCGGCCGGCGCGGGAGCTATTGGCCCTACTGGAGGAGAGCCGGCTTCCGCCGGCGGTGGCGGCCAGGAGCCGGGAGGTGTTTTTCCGGCTCGCCCGGGCCGAGGCCAGGGTGCACGGGCTTCCCCCCGAGGAAGTCCATTTCCACGAGGTGGGGGGAGTAGATGCGGTAGTAGACGTGGTGGGCACGGTGGCCGGGCTGGAGTTGCTGGGAGTAGAGGAACTCTGGGCATCTCCCCTTCCCTGCCCTCGAGGCTGGGTGGAGGCAGCCCACGGTCCGCTTCCCCTTCCCGCGCCGGCGGTGATGGAGCTGTTGTGCGGCGCGCCGGTGTACGGGGTGGAGGAAGAAGCGGAGCTGGTCACCCCTACCGGAGCCGCCCTGGCGGTGACCCTGGCGGCCGGGTTCGGACCCTTACCCGCCATGCGGCCCCTGCGGATAGGTTACGGAGCGGGCACGCGGGAAGGGGCACGACCCAATTTGTTACGTCTAATCGTCGGAGAGCGGGCGGCCGCCACGGCGGGGGAAACGGCCGAAGAGGTAGTGGCCGTACTGGAGACCGCCCTGGATGACATGAATCCGGAATTCTGCGCCTACGTGGCCGAACGGCTGCGGGATGAGGGCGCCCGCGACGTATTCTTTACGTCGGTGGCAATGAAGAAAGGCCGGCCCGGGATACTGGTTACCGCCCTGGTGCCTCCGGAGCGCCTGGAGGAGACGGTGCGCATCCTTTTCGCCGAGACCACCACCCTGGGAGTGCGGTGGCGGCTGGAGAACCGGGTGGCCGCAGCCCGGGGCCACCTGGTGGTGCCGGTCCACGGCAGGGAGGTCCGGGTCAAGTGGGGCCGGCTTGGCCCCCAGGACGCCGTCCAGCTGTCGCCCGAATACGAGGATTGCCGGGTATTGGCCAGGGAATCGGGACTGCCGCTGAAGGAGGTCTACTTCCGTGCCCGGGAGGAAGCCCGCCGGCTGCTGGGTTCGGCTAGGGAGACCAGAGGAGAGACCGGGCCGCGGCCAGGACTTCTTTCGGAGGGAGATTAGACTCGAGTTCCAGGTAAAGCCCGTTTTCACTCCACCGCAGCCATGTGCGGTCGGCCTCTGTGCCCATCCTTCCCACTGCCTGTCCTATGGTGACCTCTTCACCCGTCTCCGGCCCCTCGGTCCAGGGCCGGTCGCTCACGCGCAGACACAGGAAGCTCTCTCCCCCTCGGTACACCAGGGAGGCCACGGTCCCTTTCTCTTCCCGCTCGACGGTAAGCTCGCTCTCGGAGAGACCGGCGGGCAGAGCCGAGATTACCGGCAGGGTGAAGGGCAGGGTCTTGCCTGCCTGATCCGCAGTCCCGGTATCCTCGGCGCTGCGCGGCGTCTTGTGGTTGCGGGCCGAGGGGGTGGTGCTGGATCGCAGAAGGTATTGTTCCTGCGGCACGGCAGCGTTTCCTTCGCCGGGAGCCCCGGCTTCACCCTCCGGCTGCTCCCGGAACCGGGGTTCTGCCGCGGCGGGAGGCTCGGATTGGGCGTCGTGGAGAACCGAACCGGATTCCTTTTCCGGTTGGGCCGCCGATTCCGAGCCGGGCGGCCCTCCGGACAAGGTCTGGGGAGCCACCTGGGTGCTTTGGGACTGCGGGCCCAGGGCTATCTGCTGCCGGGCAGACTCCGTCCAGGGCCCCGGCAGGCCGGTCAGGATCAGCAGACCTATCGCCGCCGCCGCACACACGGCCAGGGCCGGAAGCAGCCTCCGCCGGGGTGGAGGAGAAGCCAGCCGGGACTTCACCCGCTCCCACAGCACTTCCGGCGGCGGCAGGGGAACCCTTTCCGCTTCCTCCCGCAGCACTTCTCTCAGCAGGCGGGCTATCCTTTCGTCCTCGTTAGCCGGCATGGGCGTGTTGGTCCTCCTCTTCCGGATGCGGTCTTCATAGTCCCGCCGGTTCCCCGCCAAGAGCTTTCTCCAGGGCCTTCATGCCCCGGTGCAGTCGGGACTTGACCGTCCCCAAGGGACAGTCGAGGGCGGCAGCGATCTCCTTGAGATCCAGCTCGCAGTAGTACCTAAGCACGATCACCTGTCGGTAGGCCGGTTCCAGGGCCGCCAGTGCCTGCCGGACGAGGGCCCGGGTTTCGGCCCTTTCTCCGGCCTCCTGAGGGAGGAGAAAGCGCGGTCCGGCTGCGGCGTCCCGGTTCCAATCCTCGAGGCAGGTGGGATCGGCATAGGGCCGGTAATTCCTTTCCTGCCGGAGTACGTCCAGGGCGCAACGAGCGGCAATGGTTCGGAGCCACGAGGGGAATTTCTCCGCCTCCTTCAGGCCTCCCAGGCGGGTGAAGGCCTTGATAAAGGACTCCTGCGTCGCCTCTTCGGCCAGCTGCGCCTGCCGGGTAATCAGAAAAGCCACCCGGTAGACCTCATTATAAAAGGTACGGAACAGGTAATGCATGGCCTCCCGGTCTCCCTCGCGGGAGCGGGAAACGGCTTCTAAAAGGTCCATGCCGTTGCAGCCTTTCCTAAGTAGATGACGGCAAAAGACGCCGCCGGGTTCCCCTGACGGTGCCCACCCTTCCCCGTATTCGCCGGAGAGAGGGCCCCTTCCTGCCGGAGAGGTAAACGGGTAAGGCAACGGCAGCGGGAGCCGCTAGGCCGGCGCTTCCTCCCCGGATCCAAGGGAAGGGTCTTGCGGCTTGCTAATTCTCACCGTCAGCCCCTGGTCCCGGCTCTGGTGGGCCAGGCGGGCGGCGGCGGCGGCGGCGATGGCCGCGACCAGATCGTCCAGAAAGGTGTTGACCCGGGCACCCTTCTTATGGTCGACCCGGCCGATGATGCCGCTCTTTACCTTGTCCAGGTAGCCGAAATTGGTGAGTCCGATCGAGCCGTAGATGTTGACGATGCTGAGTGCCAGTATTTCGTCGATGCCGTAGAGGGCGTCGTCGTTTTGGAGCATCCCGGTCAGCGGCTCGCCCAGCAGGCCCCTTTCCGCCAGCTCGTCCAGGGCCAGGCCGGTAAAGACGGCGTTCTGAACCTCGCGTTTGTCCAGCACCCGCTGCACGCTGGCCAGGCACTCCTGGAGAGTAATCTGGGGAATATAGGGCTTCTGCAATTCGTAGACCAGGTCGGCAATGGCCTCGGGCTTTACCCCCCGGCGGGCCAGGCGTTCTCGGGCCAGGTCGCCCAGCCGTTTCTGTTGCTCTGTCTGCACGTGGGCACCTCCTCACCAGCAAAATACGCAGACTACTTCCACGGGGGTGCTCCGAATCCTGTCTGGGATTGCATAAAAAGGCTTATAGGGCGCACATTAACAGCGAAGAACCTGGATGGGGAGGTATTTTATGGCCCTGGAGATCGGCCTCCGTTTACCCATGACTGCCGAGACCCCCTACTACGAGGCCAACCGCGGCATCGAGCGTTTCTTGACGCCTGATCTCGGGTCGTTGATACAGGTGCCGCTCAATAAGGCCCTGTGTCCCGCCGTCACCCGCATGCACCTTCTGGGCCTGGGTGCCGTGGAGAGTTGGCAGCAGTCGGCCCTCCACCTTTGGGCGCAGGAAACGGTCAGCGAAGAGTTGAGGGAGCTTCTGGCCTGGCTCAGGCGCTCGGAGGACCAACACCGCAGCATCCTTGTTTCCTACATCGATCCGGAGACCACACCCCTGGAAACCGGCCTGGCGCTGGAGCAGACGGCGGTGGAATGGCTGTCGCGGCTGGCCATGGAAGAACCGGACCCTTACGTGCGCAGCGCCTTTGAGTACCTCGCCCTGGAAGATCTGGAGCACCTGCGTCTCTTTGCCCAGGCCCTGGACGAGGTAGAGGGAAAGAGCGCGGAGTTGATCACCCAAAACCAGGCGCTGCTTGAACCCGGCCGAGCCGTAGAGCACCAGCACCTATCCCCGATCCATACCGTGAAACAGCCCTACGACCGCCACACCGTCGATCCCATTACCCGGTACCACCTGCACGCCCTTGCGGCCCTGGAGGCTTACAAGCTTGATCTCTACCACCAGTTCCTGCTACGGGTACGCAGCCGGCGGTTGAGGGAACTGTTCGCGGGTATCGCCCGGCTGGAGGAGGTGCACACCAGTCTCCTGGGCTCGTACTTCGACCCCGGCGAGACGGTGCTGGAACGGCTGGTGGCCCAGCAGTGGAGTGAGTGGTACCACTACTGCCGCCTGGCTGCCGAGGAGCCCGACGCGCGGGTCAGGGGGATGCTGGAAATGATCAGTCACGACGAGGAGGAGCACGTGCGGCTGGCCGCCCAGGCCTTGAGCCGGTACGAGGGCAAGGATCCCGCCCGGCTGACCCAGACGCGCTTCTTCCACCAGAGGTCCACCCGGCCTGCTGCCGACTACCTGCGAGAGCTGCGCCAGGTCCAGATGGGACGCCGCTCGGTAGGCAAAAACTGGCAGCAGGACAATCAGATCGTGGTTTCTCCCCAGCTTCACGCCTATCATTAGGCACGCCGGCGCCTGCCGGCCGTAAGGACCGAGGCGAGTGTTGCCTCGGTCCCGGCCTCAGGCAGCCGGCACCCGGTCCGGGGACCGCGCCAGGCGCGGTCCCTTCGCTTCTGGAGTGCGGCGCGATCGCCCGCCGGCCTCTCCGAATATTCCCCTGCCAGAGGCAAATGCAACCGAGCCAGGTGCCGAAGAAAAAAATAGTACCTGGCTATAATAGCGAGCTATTATGACCTAGACTATAATTGTTCCTGCCTGCGGCAGCGTAGGGCGGGCGGGAAGATTTGACGCCCCGGCCTAGATTTTGGTAGGGTGAGATAGAGCTGCACCGAGGGGGAAAGCGGAGTATGCCCGGATCGCCAGGGGGTGGCCCCCGCCGGCTCCAGGAAGAAATACTGGACAGGGGCGAGTGCGTGGCCTGCGGGCTCTGTACCGCGCTGTGTCCTTACATCAAATACGCCGGCGACGTGGTACGGGTGGTCTATCCCTGTGGCCGGGAGGAGGGAGCCTGTTACGCTGTCTGTCCCCGGGTGAACCGGGCACCGGCGGCGGGCGGCGCGGGCCCCGAGACTTCTATCGGTGGCGACGCCGACTTCGGTCCCTACCGGGCCATATGGTGGGCCCGGGCTGCGGATGAATACCGGCCGGCCGGCGCCCAGTACGGAGGAACGGTCAGCGCCCTGCTCGGGCTGGCCCTGGGCCGAGGATCGGTGGAGGCAGCGGTGGTGGTGCGAACCGACGGGCGCGGGCGGCCGAGGCCCTTCCTGGCCCGGGACCCGGAGGAGGTGGCGTCGGCCGCAGGCTCCCGCTACGTGGCCGTCCCTTCCCTGGCCGCCCTGGCCGAGGCCCGTCGGCAGGGGATCGGGAAAGTGGCGGTGGTGGGCAGGCCCTGCCAGGTGCAGGCCCTGCGAAACTGGCGGGGGCAGGAGGCGGAGAAGGACGCCTGGCTGCCCCAAGCGGGGCTGGTTATCGGGCTTTTTTGCTTCTGGTCCCTGAGCGGAGAGGTCATGAATTACCTGGAGCGCCGGGTAGAGGGGCCGGTCCTCGGGATGGATATACCCCCGGAACGGGTGGTGGTCCGGACCGCCCAAGGAGAGGTGAGCCTGCCCCTGGCCGAGATACGGCCGTACATAAAGCCCGCCTGCCAGTCCTGCGGGGATCCTACTGCCGAAGGCGCGGACCTTTCCGTAGGCTCCACCGAGGCCGACCCGCAGTGGAACACGTTGATCGTGCGTACCCCCCGGGGGCAGGAACTGGTGGAAACGGCGGTAGCGGAGCGGAGACTGGAACTGAGACTCTATCCCGAGGAGCGCTTGCCGCTCCTGCGGACGGCGGTTGCCAACAAGAAGCAACGGGTGCTGGCCGGCATGAAGGAACCGGTACCGGCGGCAAATCCCGGCGTGATCCGGCGGGCGGGGGAAGGGCAGTAACATGAATACCATGCGGGTGGTAATGGACGCTCCCGGTGAGGTGGCGCTGCTCACGGGCAACGAGGCGGTGGCCCGGGGGGCGCTTGAGGCCGGGGTGCACTACGCTACCTCCTATCCCGGTTCGCCTACGGCGGAGATCCTGGAGTGCATCGCCGCCGGAGCGGAGAAGTTCGGACTCTACGCCGAATGGTCGGTAAACGAGAAGGTGGCCATGGAGGGCGCGGCCGCAGCCTCCTTTGCCGGTCTGCGCTCCATCACCATCATGAAGTGCGACGGCCTGAACGTGGCCTTCGATTTCCTGACCAGCTTCAGCATGGCCGGCTGCCGCGGCGGCATGGTCATCGTAGTCGGGGACGATCCCAGCGCCCACTCCAGCGCCAAGGAAGAGGACTCCCGCTACCTGGGGCGGGTGGCCCACATACCGGTGCTGGAGCCGGCGGACAGCGGCGAAGCCAAAGAAATGGTTAAGCACGCCTTCGACCTCTCCGAAGCCCTGCGGCAGCCGGTGATGCTGCGGCTGGTCACCCGGGTATGTCACGGCAGCGGCAACGCGGTTCTCGGCGAGTTCCGGCGCCGGCCGGTCAAGGCCCAGTTCCCCCCGGAAGAAAAGTTCTTCACCTGGATCGAATACCACCAGGTACAGGAAGAGAAGCTCGCGCAGGCCGCCGAACTCGCCGAGGCCTCTCCCTTTAACCGCTACGTGGGCCCGCCGGGAGCTCCGCTCCTGGTAATCTGCTCCGGACCGAGCTTCTACTACGCCAGGGAGGCGGTGGAGAAGCTGGGTCTTGCCGAAGAGGCGGGAATTCTCAAGCTCGGAACCCTGTGGCCCTTACCGGAAAACCTGCTCCTCTCCCACCTGCGGACGGCCAGGCAGGTGGTCTTCGTGGAGGAAGTCGAGCCCTTCCTGGAGGAAAACATCAAGGCCCTGGCCGCCCAGTACGGGGAGGAAGTGGGGCCGACAGGCTTCTACGGCAAGAAGTCGGGGCACGTGGCCGGAGCCAACGGCGTGGGGCTGGGAGAGATGAACCCCGAGCAGGTGCTGAAAGCGCTGGCGGCGATTACCGGCCGCCGGCCGCCCCCGGCCGAGGATCCGGCCCTGCCCTGGCCGGAACCCGTGCCCCGGGAACTGGCCTTCTGCCCGGGCTGCCCGCACCGCACCTCCTTTTGGGCGGTGAAGGTGGCCCTGGAGCTGGACGGCCGCCAGGGGGTGGTGCTGGGCGACATCGGCTGCTACACCCTGGGTAAGGGCCGCACCGGATACCATCTCCTGCAGACCCTCCACGCCATGGGCTCGGGCGTCGGCCTGGCCTGCGGTCTGGGACAGCTTTCCCGCTTCGGCTTCACCCAGCCGGTGGTGGCCCTGGTGGGCGATTCTACCTTTTACCACGCCGTGGTTCCCGCCCTGATTAACGGCCAGTACAACCGGGCAGAATTCCTGTGTGTGGTGCTGGATAACGAGGCTACGGCCATGACCGGCCACCAGCCCCATCCGGGCCTGGAGGTAGGGGCCATGGGCCAGCCCTGCACCCCGGTCGAACTGGAGTCCGTGGTACGCGGATTGGGCATACCGGTGTGGGTGGCCGACCCCTACCGGGTGGAGGAAACGATAGAGTTGGTGCGAGACCTGTTACGCGTTCCCGGTCCCAAGGTGCTTATCCTCCGGCGGGCCTGTGCCCTGGTGGCAGTCAAGAAGCGGGCGCCGGTAAGGGTATGGGTGGATCCGGAACGCTGCCGGGGCGACGCCTGCGGCTGTGAGCGCTTCTGCAGCCGCGTATTCTCCTGCCCGGCCAACATCTGGGATGCAGAGGCGGGCCGGGCGCGGATCGATGAGGCCATCTGCAACGGCTGCGGAGTGTGTGCCACGCTCTGTCCCGCCGGGGCCATCCGGGTGGAAGGTCAGCCCCTGATGGCTACCGGCTCGGTCTAGATTTTTCCGGGGGGATGGTTGTGAAAGGTTTCAATCTGGTCATCGCCGGCGTCGGCGGGCAGGGGAACGTACTGGCCTGCCAGATCATTGGCATGGCGGCGGTGGAGGAAGGGTGGCAGGTAAGCGCTGCCGACACCTTCGGCGTTTCCCAACGGGGCGGGGCGGTAATGAGCCACCTTCGCCTGGCCCAGGGCCGGCCGTGCGGACCGCTCATCGGCGCCGGCGAGGCCGACATTCTGGTGGGTCTGGAGCCCATGGAAGCGGTGCGGGTGCTCAAACGCTTCGGCAACCGCCATACCCGGGTGCTGGTGAACACCCGGCCCAATTATCCCCTGGCGGTACTGAGCGGTACCGCTCGGTATCCGGCCGTATCCGAACTGCTGGCCGCCATGTGCGCCAACTGTGCTGCGGTGGTGGAGGTCCCGGCGGACCGGCTGGCGGCGGAAGCCGGAAGCCTGCTAACCCAGAACGTGGTCATGACCGGGGCCCTGGCCGGAAGCGGCTGGCTCCCGCTGGGCCTGGCCAGTTTCGAAAAGGTGCTGCGCTCCCTGTTCACCGGGGCGGTGCTGGAGTCTAACCTGCGCGCCTTCCATCTGGGAGTGGCGGCTACTCGAGAATGCCGGCAATGGGCGGCGGCTGGGGGTTAGGCCCGGACGGGGTGGCTGCCGGCGCAGCCGGGTAGCGCCGCCGGCACACGCCGGCCGCCCGCAGGACCTCGTGATACATCTTGAGGCGCAGGCCGAAGCCCAGGAGGGGCCCGAATTTTTCTTCCTTGATAACGTGGGTAAGCCCGTCAAGGAACACTTCGGTAAAGGGCACGCCCGCGTGGGCGGCAAAGGAGTTCAGCAGCACCTCTACTCCCCAGCGGGACCAGGAGAGGTCGGGCAGGCAGTCGAGGAAGCGCCGGGAGAGCGCGCGCTGGCCGTTGAGCACGCTGAAGTAGCGCTGCTGCAGGTCCACGTGCCAGCGCCCGCCGCGAAAGGTGCCCACCACCATGCCCAGATCCCGGCGCCGCAGGAGGGGCTCCAGCAACACGCGCAGGTGCTTTTCCCTCAACCCGACGAGATCGGCGTCCAGGAACAGCACCGCCTCCATGTCCCGGAGCCGGGCCAGGCCGGTCTGCAGGGCCGCCCCCTTTCCCAGATTGCGGCCGTGCTCCACCAGGAATACCGGATAACGCCGGGCCACCTCCCCCGTATCGTCTCCGGAACCGTCGTTGACCACCACCACCCTCTTCAACCAGGTTACCTTGCTCAATACCTCCAGCACCCGTCCCAGACGGGGACCTTCGTTGTAGGCCGGGACCACGGCTCCTATGCGCACGCCCATCCCCTCTCCATCGTAGAGTCTCTCGGCGACTTTTCTCAACGGCGGCGCCGGCCCGGCCGCGGCCGGAGCTAAGCCGGGCTCAGTCTGTATCCTGCCGGCCCGGGTCTTCTCCCGTACCGGCCCCGGCTCGGGGCTCTGCCGGCAGGCAGGTACGCGGTGAAACCAGGACTGCCGGCGGAGGCTGACAACTCAGGAGTCGGTCGCCCCGAGGCTAGGACTGTCTTTCTCTTACCTTTCTATCCCCGGTCCGGTTCTCCTGTTCTCCTTTGGCTGCCAATTCCTGCTTTACAAAGGCTTCGGGGGCTGATAAGATATTCTTCGACTATGGGGGGTGGCAAGGTGGTAAGAGTCGAAGGCGTAAGCAAGAGTTTCGGCCCCAAGGTCGCGGTGCAGGACGTAAGCTTTGGCGTGGAACGGGGGGAGATCCTGGGGCTTTTAGGCCCCAACGGTGCGGGCAAAACTACCACGCTGCGGCTCATTACCGGGTACATGCCGCCTACCCGGGGTCGGATCACGGTTTCGGGCATAGACGTGGCCGCCGATCCCCTGGCGGTGAAACGGAGGCTGGGCTATCTGCCCGAGCAGCCGCCGCTTTATCCCGAACTCACGGTGAAGGAGTACCTGGGATTCGTGGCCCGGGTCAAGGGCTGGCGCGGGGCGCAGGCCCGCCGGCAGGTGGCGGAAGCCATGGCCAGGGCGGGTGTGGAGGAGGTGGCCGATAGACTGGTCGGGCATCTTTCCCGCGGTTACCGGCAGCGGGTGGGGCTGGCCCAGGCGTTCATGGGCGACCCCGAGCTCCTGATTCTGGACGAGCCCACGGTGGGCCTGGACCCGGTACAGATCGCCGAGGTCCGGCAGCTTATCAGGGATCTGGCGGGCCGGCACACGGTGGTGCTCAGCTCCCACATCCTACCGGAGGTCAACCAGATCTGCCACCGCGTGGTGATAATGAACCAGGGCCGGGTTCTGGCCCAGGATACCCCGGCCAACCTGGCGGCAGCCTTGGGCGGCGGCCAGTTGCGGGTCAAGATCAAGGGGCCGGGCCCGGAGGTGCTGGCCCTGCTGGAAAGGCTGGAGGGGGTGCGGACGGTTCATACCGGGGACACCGCTTCGGCCGGGGCGGCCGAAGTGCGAGAATACGCCCTGGAGCTGGAGCCGGGCAGGGACGTGCGGGAAGACCTGTTCTTTGCCCTGGCCGGCCGCGGCTGGCCGTTACTGGAGGCCCGACTGCACCAGCTTTCTCTGGAGGAAGTGTTCCTGCAGCTGGTGACCGAGGAAGAAGCGCAAGAGGGCGGGGTGAATTGATCAATGGCCGGGATATGGCACATCTTCTGCCGCGAGCTGAAGAGTTACCTGTACTCTCCCCTGGCCTACGTGATTCTGGCCGTGTACCTGGCCATCGGAGGCTATATATTCAGCGTGGTGCTTCTGGCCACCCGCTCGGCCGAGCTGCGGGGGTATTTCAGCAACATAGGCCTGATCCTCTTGTTTCTGGTGCCGGTGCTGACCATGCGCCTCTGGGCGGAAGAGGAGCAGCGGGGAACGGCGGAGTTCCTGCTCACCGCCCCGGTAGGCTTGGGCCAGGTGCTGGTGGGCAAGTACCTGGCCTCGGCGGCGGTATTCCTCATCGGAGTGGGCCTCAGCCTGGTCTATCCCCTGATCCTGGGCGGCCTGGGTCAGCCGGACTGGGGAACGATTGCCTGCGGATACCTGGGCCTGGTTCTCTTCGGCCTGGCCTACCTGGCGGTGGGGCTCTTCGGTTCGGCCATGAGTTCCAGCCAGGTGGTAGCCGGGGTCCTGAGCTTCGGCCTGCTGCTGGCCTTCTGGGTGGTGGGCTGGCTGTCCGAGGCTTTCGGCGGCAAGCTGGGGGAGGTAGCCAAGGCGCTGACCGTGGTGGGTCACTACGAAGACTTCCTGAAAGGCGTGATCGATACCACGCACCTCATCTACTTTGCCAGCTTCATCGGGATCTTCATCTTCCTGGCGGTTGAAGGCTTGAAATCCCGCCACGGGGCCTAGGGGGTGAACGCCGTGTGGCAGAAGACCAGCCAGCGGTGGATACTGGCGGCCGCCATAGTGGGGCTGGTAGTGCTGGGCAACGTGCTGGGGGCCCGGCACCACTGGCGGCTGGACCTGACCGCGAACAAGCAGTACTCGCTTTCCGTGCAGAGCAAAGAGGTCCTGGCCCGGCTGGAGCAGCCGGTCCGGCTTTTTGCCTTCCTGGAAAAAGGGAGCGAGGAGGCGGAAAAGCTGGAGGACCTCTTGCACGAGTACGACTACGCCTCGCCCAAGGTAAGCCTCCAGGTCGTAGACCCGGTGGCCGAGCCGGCGCTCACCCAGCATTACGGCGTGCAGTATTACAACACGGTAGTGGTAGAGGTGGGCAACCAGAGCCGCAAGGTGGAGCCCTTCAACATCTTCGGCATGGGCGCCGGCATGTACGAAACGGAGTTTAAGGGCGAACAGGCGGTGACCCGCGCCATTGTGGACCTGGTGCACCAGACGGCGGCAGTGGTCTATTTCCTCGAAGGGCACGGCGAGGGCAGCCTGGATCAGGACTTCAGCGATTTCCGGGACTTCCTGGAAGGCGACGGCTACAAGGTCAAGACCCTGAACCTGGCTACGGCCGGGACGGTGCCCCAGGATGCCTCGGTGGTGGTGCTGGGCGGTCCGCGCCAGGATCTGACCGCTCCGGAGGCCGAGGCGCTCAAGAAATACATCTCCGGCGGAGGACGGCTGCTGGCGCTAATCGACCCCCTGCCCCGGGCTCTGCCCCAGCTGGAGGGTTTGCTGGGCGGCCTGGGGGTTGGGTTGCACGCCGATGTGGTGGTGGATCCACAGCGGGCTTTCTTCCTCGACGCGTTAAGCCCGGTGCCGGTTCTGGAATATCACCCTATCACGGAGAAGATGCTGGAGCAAAAGGTAAACCTGGTGCTGCCCCGGGCCAGGAGCCTGGCGGCGGCGGTTCCGGAGGGTGAGAAGGAGCTCCGGGTTAAGCCCTTACTGCGTTCCAGCGATTCCGCCTGGGGCGAAACGGATTTGACCGCCGAGAAGGCCGGCCGTGACGAGCGCGATCTGGCCGGTCCCCTCAACTACGCCCTGGCGGTGACCCGGGCGGCGGACGAGCCGGCCTCGGGCGAGGGTGCCGAGACTCAAGAACGGCCGGTGGCCTTGGTGGTAGGCAACTCCGGCTTGGCCCGCAACCAGGCGTTGGGCTTCCAGGGCAACGCCGACTTCCTGGTCAACAGCGTGAACTGGCTGCTGGGCGAGGAGCAGATGCTGACCATCCGTCCCAAGGCGGAAGAGATCCGCATGGTGCAGATGGATGCTGCTCAGGCGGCGGCGGTATTCTACGGAACTACCTTCGCCATGCCGGCGGCACTTCTGGCCGTGGGACTGGCGGTGTGGCTGAGGAGGCGGGGCCGTTGAGGCGCTGGCTGTTCCCCCTGGTTGCGGTGGCGGCCTTCGGGCTGCTTCTGTACTACGTGGTAGGGGTTGATCGGCCCAAGCCCTCGACCGAAGAGCCCGAGAGCACCCCGGTCCTGACCTTTGACGCCGAGAAGGCCGACCGGCTGGAGATCCGAGGGCCGGAAGTGGAGCTTTCCGTCGTGAAACGGTCGGAGGACGGGTACGAGTGGTGGCTGCAGCCCCAGCGCCTGCCGGCCAACGGAAGCCGGGTAGAATCGCTGCTCCTGCTGCTCGGCGACCTGCGGGCGGCAGTGCCCGAGGCCGCGCCGGCGGCAGGAACGGTGGGCCTGGATCGGCCTGCCTGGCGGGTTGACGTCTACCAGGGAGACGCGAGGCTCGGGCGGCTGGAAATAGGGGACCAGGTACCGGTCACCCGGGTAGGCGGGGAAATGTCCTACTATGCCCGGGCCAACGGCCGGGACCCGGTATTCACGGTTTCCGAAACCCTGATGGAACAGCTCCGCGGGGATTTGGACGGCTGGCGGGAGCGTTACCTCAGCGATCTGCCCACTCCGGATGTGGTGCGGGTGGAGCTGAACCGGAACGGCTCGCGGTTGGCAGCCCGGCGGGAAGGGGAGAAGTGGCAGCGCACCCTCCCCCGTCCCGGGGACCTGGAAGCGGAGAAAATGCGCGACCTGATCCGCAAGGTGACGCTCATGGAGGCCGAAGAGTTCGTCTCCGACGCGCCCTCCCCGGCCGAGCTGGCCTCCTGGGGCCTGGATAGACCGTGGCTGACGGCTACCCTGGCCACCGGCGGGGAAAAGCCGCTGACCCGCAGGCTGCTGGTGGGCCAGAAACTGGCGGATAAAGACCTTTATTATGCCCGGCTGGCCGACAGGCCGTGGGTCTATGCGGTCGATACCGAAGCGGTAGAAGACCTGGTGAACGCGGCCAAGGAGCTCGGAGCCTAGGAGGAACGCAACCGGGACTGCCGGGCGGATAGGGCAAAGATAACCCGGGAGGGTGACAAGTTGCTGTTGGACCTCGACCCTTACGTCTTCCGGATAGGAGCCTTCGGGGTACGCTGGTACGGGCTCTTTATGGCCGCCAGTTTCCTGATAGGGACCTGGTATCTCCTTCGCGAGGGAAGGCGGCGGGGATGGAGCGAGGAGTTCCTGCTCAACCTGGCGCTGCTGGTCATAGTGTGCGGGGTGGTCGGAGCCAGGCTGCTCTTTGTAGCCGCGAACTTTCCCCATTGGTTTTGGCAGCAGCCGTTACAGGTTTTCAAGGTCTGGGAGGGAGGCCTGGCCTGGCACGGAGGCCTGGCGGGAGGCTTGCTCGCCGCCTGGGGCTACGCCCGAAGCCGGGGAACAAGCATTCACGCCCTGGCCGACCTGGCCGTACCGGGGATAACCTTGGGTTACGCGGCGATCCGGGTGGCCAACATCTTTAACCAGGAGGTGCTGGGCCGTCCCACGGAGTTCTGGTTCGGCCGCTGGCCGGCCCAGCCGGTGGCCATGGCCCTGGTACTCGTTCTGCTGGCGCGCTACTTCTACCTGGAGCGTAAGGGCGTGCCCGCAGGTTACCAGTTCTGGTCCTTCGTGTTTTATCACCAGCTGTTACGGGCGGTAATAGAGGAGAGCATCAGGGACATGCCCCTGGTTCTGTGGGGACGGGTGGTGGAGCCCTGGGGCCTGGGCTTCTTCACCCTGGCCCAGGTGGCCACTCCGCCGGTGTTGCTGCTGGCCGCATATTTCTTGCGGCGGGCCCGAGCCGGGGATTTGAAAATTTAAATTTACGGGTTCGGTAGGAATGCCCGCCGGCGGCGGCGAATATTGGGACCACAGTTCAGCCCGTCCTTGGGGGTGGTAATGTTTCTGGAAGCCGGAGGTATGCGGAAGGGGTAATACTAGCAAGGGGGAGGCATGAGAAGAATGGCGGTCATCATTAACGTGGACGAATGCACCGGATGCGGCAGCTGCGCTGACGTGTGCCCGGAGAGCGCCATTACCGTAGAGGACGTGGCTACGGTAGATGCGGATAAGTGTACCGAGTGCGGCACCTGCGTGGATGAGTGCGTGAACGAGGCCATCAGTCTGCCCGACTAGTCGTAGGGAAACGGAGGGTAACGAGCCTTCGAGGGCAGCCGGGGCGGCTGCCCTTTTCGGTAAGCCATGCACCCGGTGAGCGGCCTTATCCTGGCCGGCGGCCGGAGCCAACGGATGGGGCAACCCAAGGCACTGCTGCGGCTGGGCGGCAACACCATAATCGAGCGGGTAGTAGGAGTGGCCGCCGGCGTGTGTCGGGAGGTCTTGCTGGTGAGCAACGAGCCCGGAGCCTATGCCCGGCTCGGGCTGCCGGTGGTCACCGATCGCTTCCTCGGACGCGGCCCCCTGGCCGGTATTCATGCCGGGCTGCTGGCCGCAACCTGGGATCGGAGCCTGGTCTTGGCCTGCGACCTGCCGTTTCTCGAGGCTCCCCTCTTGCGGGGCCTGCTGGAGGCCTCCTGCGGATTTGACGTGGCGGTGCCGGTGGTCAGGGGCTACCCGGAACCCCTGGTAGGGGTCTACTCTCGGGACTGCCTGCCGGCCGTAGAGGAGGTTCTTTCCCTGAGCGAACGGCCAAAGGTGACCGATTTCTTCTCCCGGGTGAGGGTGTGCTACGTGCCGGAGGCCGAGGTCGCCAAATGGACGGACGTGCGCAAGGCCTTCTTTAACATTAATACCCCGGCGGATCTGGCCCGGGCCGGCCTTTGGGCCTGATCCCCTTAAGGACTAAGGTCTGGCTACGGGCGAACGGCCGGGCAGGTAGAGGCGGGGGCCGGAGATCTGCATTTCTGCCGCTTCCGCCGGCCCGGCGGCCAGGCTTCGCTCTACCAGCTGGCGGAAGAAGGGAATGAAGGCCGGTTTCTCGCCCCGGGTAAGCGCACGGGCCAGGGCTACCGCCCGGCGCGCAGAAGCCGGACGGCCGGTTTCCCAGAAGAGGAACGCCATTTCCTCCAGCCGCCGGGCGTACACCTTCCGGAATTCGGGGGAGAACATTTCTTCCAGTAACTCGGTCTTGACCTTGTCGGCCAGCTCCCGGGCCGTAAGGGGGCTGATCACCAGCCTGCTCTCGCGCTGCCGGCGCAGCCTTTCCGCAGCCTGCTCAACCGCCGGGCCCTCCAGGGCCCAGGAGTGCATCTCTTTTTCTTCCAGAAGCTGATCCGACCCGGCCAACAGGATTTGCAGTTCGGCCTCAACGTCGTCGGCCGGCAGGTAGCGGTAGACCAGAGGTTCGGGAAGAGTTTCCTCCGGCTCCAGATTGGCGCGGTAGAGCTCGAAATCGCGCGGTACGGGCCGGTTGTGCTTCCGGTTCAGACGGTAGTAGTGATGCAGCCATGCGCGGCAGTAGCCGGGGGCCACACTTGCGAAGGTGAAGCCCTCCATCCGGCGCACGCCCTGCCGCAGGGTTTCGTAGTCCCGCTTGTTCGCCGGCTGATAGACCTCGGCGAAGGTGAGGCCGGCGGTATCCCTGCCCACGGCCAGCAACACCAGGTAAGGATCCGTGGGCCGGCTGAAGGCGTAGAAGAGGAAGCGGTCGCCGCGCCGATCGATGTGACTGACCAGGGCCTCGAGTGCCCGGGGTACGGACTTGAGGGTCCAGGTCTGGCCGGGGGCGGGCCCGGATGCCGCCAGACCCTGACTGCGCCAGCGGTGCAGAAGGCGCCGGGCGGCCTTGGCCAGGGTCTTGGGAGCAGTCTCTGCCGCGGCCTGGAGCGCCCGAACCGCTTCGGGGTCGGGCCGTAGCCGGGATAGGAGGTCCACCAGGGTTGACAATTCGGGTTGCCCTTGGGAAGAGAGCAGACCCTGCTTTTTCATTTCGGCGATGAGTTCCTGCACGGCATACCCCTCCCTGCTCGTCGTTGTGCGCGCCGGCGCCAGTATACCACAGTCTGCCCTTGCGGTGAAGGATGTGCCGTCGGCGGCAGGATTAAGGCGAGATTTGGCGAAGTAAACTGCAAATTCGATTTCGTCCGGGGCAAACCGGTCGAAAGGCCGGGACGCAAAGCTACGGGTCTAAGGCCTGCGGGGCTACGATCGCCGGGCTGCCGAAATCGGGGTGACGGCGGCCGGTCGTGCGGGGAGGAGAAAACATGGCGGAGGAAGTGGTAGTGGAGGGAGCGAGCCTCGAGGAAGCGCGTTCACGGGCGGCCGCCGCCTTGGGGTGCTCGGTTGAAGAGCTGAAGGTGGAGGTCCTCAGCGAGGGCAAAGGGGGATTGTGGTCGCGAGCGCGGGTGCGCATCCGGGCGCGCCGGGCGGAAGAGGGGCAGTTGGACGGGCGGGTGTGGATAGAGGAGGGAACCGTAGCAGTCGCCGATCCCGAGCCGGGGGGACGGCCGGCGGTGCTGGGAGCGGGGCCGCACGTCCGGTTATGGATTAACGAGGTGCCGGTAGGGGAGCCGAGGCCGGTAACCAGCCTGGACCAGGTCCGGGTAGAGGCGGAGGTAGTGGAAGGAGAGGTTTCCGTAGACGTGGAGGTGGCGCCGGACGGCATGAGCTGCGTGCTCAGGGTCCGGCGGAAGCCCCGGGAAGTCTATGCCGTGGAGGATGCCGAGCCCTCGAACCGCCTTACGATCCGGGCCCGCGTGGTGGAGAGCACCCTTCCGCCCCTCAGCGTCGAAGAGGTGCTGGCACGCCTTGCCGCGGCCAAGGTGGTCTACGGCGTGGACCGGGAAGCGGTGCAGCAGGCGGTCGAACGGGGAGACGGGGAGCCGGTAGTGGTGGCCCGGGGTACGCCGCCCACGCCCCCGGTAGACGCCCAGATAGAGTACCTGTTCCTGGCCAGGCAGGAAGAGTTCGAGCGCCAGGCTCCGGGACGGCGGCGGGTTTTTGCCGTTGAGCCCGGGGAGGTCCTGGCGGTGAAGAAGCCGCCGGTCGCCGGCACGCCCGGCAAGGACGTGCACGGTCGGGCAGTCGAGCCTCCACCGCCCCGGGACGCTCCGCTGCGGGCCGGAAACGGTACCCGGCTGAGAGAGGACGGCCTGGCGGTGGTGGCCACCACGGTGGGAAGGCCGGAGCGGCGGGGGAGCCTCATAACCGTAGTGCCGGTGTACGTAGTGGAAGGCGACGCCGACCCTCGGGAAGGGCCGATCAAGTTCAAGGGCGACATCGTGGTCCAGGGCGACGCGCTGGACGGTACGGTGATCGAGGCCGGAGGAAACCTGCGGGTGAAAGGTCTGGTGGCCAATGCCACTCTCACCGCCGGCGGCAGCATCCTGGTGGAGGGAAACGTGGTCGGATCCAAGCTCAAGGCCGGGGGAATGGCGCTGGTATGGGAGAAGTGGTGGTCCTACTGGCAGGAGATCGATGAGAACGTACGGGATTTCCTGTTGGCACTCGAGCAGCTCCGGGAACAGTGGGAGAAGACCAGGCCGGAGGAGGAACGGCGTATCGCCAACGGAGCCCTTATCAAGGTGCTCCTGGACACCAGGTATCGGCAGCTACCCCAGCAGTTGGAGAAGGCCAGGGCGGCGACGGAAGAACTCTTTGAGGCCACGGGGCTGGAGGCCGAGCACCCCTTTCGGGAAGCGCTCGGCTATCTCTGCCACTACCTGGCCGAACAGGGGCACATGGCCCTGGCCAGCGCCCGGGAACTGGCAGAACGTTTTGAGCTTGCCCGGCAAGAAGCTCAGGCGCTGCAACAGTCGGCGCTGGAGGCCGGTAAGAACGCCAACATTACCGCCTTCTACGTGCAGAACTCGGTTCTGGAAACCACCGGCCAGGTGGTAGTTAACGGTAAGGGCTGCTACAATTGTTCGGTCTACGCGGGCAACGGGGTGGTGATCGGCGGGGTCCCGGGCGCCTTCCGTGGGGGTCAGATAATCAGCAAGGGCCACGTGCGGGTCCAGCAGTTGGGCAGCCCCGCGGAGGTCAGGACCTTCGTGCAGGTGCCCAAGCACTTTACGATTCGTGCGGTTGAGGCCTTTCCGGGGGTACTGCTCAAGGCGGGCAGCCGGGTGGAGAAAATCACTGCCCACATGGCGGTAAACCTGTTGGGAGAATAGCGGAGGAGTCTTGGTTCTGCGGGGAAAAAATCACTCTGGGGAGGGCGAGATTCATGGAGGCAGGCCAGGGGATCAAGGGGGTCGAACGCCAGCTTGTGGCCTTTGAGCTGGCCGGGGAGACCTACGGCGTGGACATCAACTGGGTGCACGAGATCATACGCATGCAGGCGGTTACCAGGCTGCCGCGCACCCCGGTGTTCATCGAGGGGGTAATCAATCTTCGGGGCCGGATCATCCCCGTGATTGACCTGCGCAAACGGTTCGGGCTACCGCCCAAGGAGCAGACCCCGGATACGAGGATTATGGTCGTGGAGATGGCCGGGGTCACGGTGGGCATGATCGTGGACGCGGTTTCCGAAGTGGTGCGGCTGTCGGCGGAAAGCATCGAGCCGCCGCCGCCGATGATGCACGGCATCGATACCGCCTACCTGGAGGGCGTGGGAAAGTGGGAGGAACGCCTGGTAATACTGCTTAACCTGGACAGAGTGCTGCGTCAGGCCGAACAGGAGCAGTTGGCCGAAGCCGCGCAGGCGCTCTAGCCCGGACTTTGGGGGTGGAGTCCTTGGCCGGAACGGATATGGGCCAGTACCTAAGCCTGTTTCTGGAGGAAACCGAGGAGCAGCTTCAGCTCATGGACCAGAACCTGGTGCTTCTCGAGGAGCACCCGGAGGATCTGGAGCTTCTGAACCGGATTTTCCGGGCCGCCCACACCATTAAAGGGGCAGCCGCTTCCATGGGCTTCGAGCGGCTGGCCGGGCTCACCCACGCCATGGAGGAGGTACTGGACAAGCTTCGGCAGGGCCGGCTGGCGGTTACCAGCCGGGTAGTCGACGTGCTGCTGGCCTGCCTCGACGTCCTGCGAGAGCTGAAAGAAGAGGTGAGCGGCGGCCGGGAGCAGACGGTGGAGGTGGAGGACCTGGTAGGGCGGCTTCGCGCCCTGACCGGCGGTGCGGGCGGTGACATTCGGCCGGTGGCCAAGTCGGCGGCCGGTACGCGGGCGGACCTCGACCTCAACGACGTGGAGCGGCATCTGGTAGAAGCGGCCTACCTTAAGGGTTTCCGCGTCTGGCATCTGGTGGTGACGCTGGAGGAGGGCTGTCTCATGAAGGCGGCCCGGGCCTACATTGTCTACAAGAACCTGGAAGAGATCGGAGAGATCATTAAGACCGTGCCCCCGGCCGAGGACATCGAGGCCGAGAGGTTCGACCGCACCCTTTCCTTCGTGCTGGTTACCCGGGAGGATGCCGACGTGGCGGCCAGTGTGGTCAAGTCCACCTCCGAGATAGCCTCGGTTGCGGTCGAGGCGGTCAACCTGGAAGCGGGCGAAGAGAAGCCGGCGGCCGTAGAGGCTCCGACCGTGGCCCAGGCTTCCCCGTCCGGGAAGGAGGAACTTGCGGCCAGACGGGCGGAGGACGCCCGCAGCGGCCAAACCGTCCGGGTAGATGTGCAGCGGCTGGACAACCTAATGAACCTGGTGGGCGAACTGGTAATCGACCGTACCCGTTTGGCCGAAGTTGAGGCCTCGCTGCAGGGGCGCCTGGGAAGCAGCGGCCTTCTGGAAACCCTGGAGGAGATCTCGGTGCATATCGGCCGAATAACCGGAGAACTGCAGGAAGAAATCATGAAGGCGCGCATGTTCCCGGTGGAGCAGGTATTCAGCCGCTTCCCGCGCATGGTGCGGGATTTGGCCCAGAAGGCGGGCAAGGAGGTCAACTTCGTGGTGGAAGGCCGGGAAACCGAACTGGACCGGACGGTAATCGAAGAGATAGGAGACCCGCTGATCCACCTTCTGCGCAACGCCATCGACCACGGCATCGAGCCGCCGGAGGAGAGGGAAAGGCTGGGCAAACCCAGGCGGGGCACCATAGAGCTCAAGGCTTACCACCAGGAGAACCAGATCGTGATCACCGTGAGCGACGACGGCCGGGGCATGGACGCGGGCGCCATTCGGGAGCGGGCGATCGGCCGCGGCCTGGTCACCGCCGAGCAGGCGGCGCGGATGAGCGAACGCGATGTCCTCAACCTTATCTTCCTCCCCGGCTTCTCCACCGCCGAGACGGTTACTGACGTTTCCGGACGGGGCGTGGGCATGGACATCGTGCGCAATCACCTGGAGCGCATAAACGGCACCATAGATATTTCCACCCGGCCGGGCAGGGGCACCACCTTCACCATCAAGCTGCCGCTTACCCTGGCCATTAACCGCTCCCTCCTGGTCAGGGTGGAGGGTCTGGTGCTGGCCTTCCCCCTGGCCAACGTGGTAGAAATCCTGGAGGTCTCGGGGAGCGAGGTCCAGTACGTGCACCGGCAGCCGGTGGTGGTGGTAAGGGGAGAGGTACTGCCCCTTTTCTCGCTGGGCGAGGTGCTGGGCGTGAAGAACGGCGCGGAGATGGAGCGTCAGCAAATGGCGGTAGTGGTGGCGGCCATTTCCGAGAAGCGGCTGGGGTTCGTGGTAGACGAACTCATCGG
The DNA here is from genome assembly GCA_024653205.1 of Clostridia bacterium. Taxonomy (NCBI): domain Bacteria; kingdom Bacillati; phylum Bacillota; class Clostridia; species Clostridia bacterium. Next base: position 22,194 of record JANLFO010000011.1, read on the forward strand.
GGAGCAGGAAATCGTGATTAAGCCTCTGGGCGGGTACGTGGGCAGTATCCCCGGCCTGGCCGGGGCTACCATCATGGGGGACGGCAGCGTGGCCCTCATCCTGGACGTGCGGGGATTGCTGGCCCAGACCGGCGGCCGCCTTGGGCCGGTGGCAGCATGATCCGGGCGGTCGCCATCGCCGCCTCTACCGGCGGCCCGACCGCCCTGCAGAAGATAGTTCCCCGGCTGCCGGCTGGATTTCCGGCAGCCGTTTTCGTAGTCCAGCACATGCCCCCGGGGTTCACGCACGGGCTGGCGGTCCGCCTGGGTGAACTGGGGGAACTGCCGGTGCGGGAAGCGGTGGACGGCGAGCCGGTACTGCCCGGGCAGGTGCTGGTTGCCCCCGCCGGGCGCCAGACCTGGGTGGTACGAAGCGAGGGAGACGTAAAGGTGCGGGTTGGAGAGGCCGGCCCCGTGCCCGGCGCCTTTCGTCCCTCGGCCGACGTACTCTTCTACAGCCTGGCGGAAGCCTACGGGCAGGAAGTACTGGCCGTGGTGCTTACCGGAATGGGCAAGGACGGCCTCAAGGGCCTGGCCCGGGTTAAGGAGAAAGGCGGCCTGATACTGGCCCAGGATGAGGCCTCGTCGGTGGTTTTCGGTATGCCCCGGGTAGCAATTGAGGCCGGTCTGGCCGACCTGGTGATGGGGTTGGAAGAAATGGCCGCCGCAATTGTCTCCCTGGTGCTAAAGAAGACTTAGGGGGCGGCCGATAACCTTACTAGAAGGCTCGGCCGGCGGCACATTTAGTACGGGGAAAAAGGCCGGAGCCGTGAAGCGGCGGGGTGCGGCGCCCGCCGCCGGCCGGGGCCGGGGGAGAACGCACCGGGGCAGGTGACGACGGTGAAGATCGAAGGGCGGGGCCCGGTGAAGCCCAAGCAGGTTTATCCGGTGGAGGAGACGGGGCCTCAGTCTGCGCGGGGTATAGGGTCCCGGGCCCAGGCAGACGAAGTCCGGGTTTCGGCCGAGGCGCGGCTGCGTCAGGAGATGCTGTCCCGCCTGAAGGGGCTGCCGGACGTCCGCAGCGAAGTGGTGCGAGAACTGGGCCGGAAGGTGGCAGAAGGAGAGTACGCCGTGGAGCCGGAGAAGCTGGCCGGGACCATGCTGGAGGAAATCGCCCGGCAGCGGCGCTAGAGCCGGGGCTCCCGGCGGTACGCCTTGGGGACGGGAGGTTGGAAACCTTGCCGGATTTGTTGGGGGGGCTGATGGGGCTCCTGGAGGAACAGGAAGCCCTGATCCGGCGCCTTATCGAGCTGGGGCGAGAAGAGACCAGAGCCCTGAAAGCAGAAGATCTGGCCGGTCTGAGTGCGCTGATTGCGGAGCAGGAGCAGTGCGGGCGCAAGCTGCGCGAACTGGAGGTGCGCCGGCTGTCCCTCCAGCTGGAGCTGGCCCGACAGCTGGGCCTGGTAGAGGGTGAATCCTCCCTCCAGGGGCTGGCGGAGCGGGTCGGTCCGGGGGGAGAAGAGTTGGTGAACGCGGTGAAGCGGCTGCGCCGGAGCTTTGAGGAGCTCAAGGAGCTCAACCGGATAAACCGGGCCCTGGTGCAGCAGGCGCTGACCTACATCAACCGGGTGCTGGCGCTGCTGGGCGCGGGTACCGGAGGCTACGACCACGAGGGGCAGGTAAAGGTGGCCCCCGAGCAGACCCGGGTAAACACCGTAGTCTAGGGGTAGAGGTGAAAAAGGAGTGCCTTCTCTGTTCTTTACCCTGAACATTGCCCGCCGGGGATTGACCGCCCAGCAGGCGGCGATGAACACTTCCGGCCACAACATCGCCAACGCCAACACCGAGGGCTACAGCCGCCAGCGGGCGGTGATGCAGACCACCACTCCCTGGCCGGTGCCCTCGGTGAATATGCCCGTAGGTGCCGGGCAGATCGGCACCGGCGTTGAAGTGGCACTTATCGAGCGCATCCGCGATACCTTCCTGGACCGGCAGATCCGGAACGAGCTGCAGGCCCTGGGGCATTGGGAGCAGCGCAGCGACGCCCTGCAGCAGGTGGAAGTGGTGTTCATGGAGCCGAGCGAGACCGGCCTGTCCACCCTTCTCTCCCAGTTCTGGGATAGCTGGCAGGAACTGAGCAAGTACCCCGAGAGCATGCCGGTGCGCACCACGGTCATCGAGACCGCCCAGGCCCTGGCCGAGGCCCTGCGCCACACCCACCAGCAGCTTACTACCCTCAGGAGCGACCTCAACGAGCTAATCGATCTCAAGGTGGAAGAGATAAACACCCTGGCCCGGCAGATCGCCGACCTCAACCAGCAGATCTTCACCATCACGGCGGCCGGCATGTCCCCCAACGACCTCCTGGACCGGCGCGATTTGCTGTTGGACCAGTTGGGCAAGATCGTCGCCATCACCGTGGAACCGGTGACCATTGATCACGGAGGCCAAACCGTTGACACCGGGGCGGTAAGGGTTAGACTCCAATCCGGATATATAGACGCGGATGCCGACAGCGTTTACGACCCCGGCGAAGAAGTGACGATTGTGGACTGGGGTGCAAAGGCGTTCGTCCACGAGTTGCAAGTGGGCGAGGATGGCGGGATCGAGTGGCAGAAAAAGGATGTTGCGGGAAATGACGTAGGATTGCCCCAGGACGTGGCGGGGGCACTCGGCGGGGAACTGGAGGGGCTGTTGTACGCCCGCGACATCTTAGTGCAGGGGTACTTGTCTGACCTCAACCAGTTCGCATCGGGTTTAGCCGGGGTGGTAAACACGCAGCATCGGCGAGGCCTGGGTCTAGACCAATTGGGTGATCGTGACTTTTTTGTGGCCGGCACCGGAGGTAGCGTAGACGCGAGCAATATCGAAGTTAACCCGGATCTGGCCGCTAACCCCGCGAAACTGGCCGCTGGGCTTTGGCGCGCCGAGATAGACTCCCTGGCCGGCGACGCTCAGGTGGGTCCGGGCGTTGAACACAGCCTCCTGTACCGGGTGGAAGTATCGGGAGGGCAGCTGCGGTTACAAGAGAGTTCCGACGGCGGTACTACTTGGCAGTACGTAGGCGGAAGCACTACCTGGGAGGCAGACCAACAGGTCACGGTAGGGGATCAGGAAACCGGCGAGACCTTGAGCTTTCTCTGCGGGTCCGGTGCTCCAGCCGATGGCACCTACGCGGTGACCTTCAGAAACGAGGTGGCCTCCGGTGACGGCACTAACGCCCTGGCCATCGCCCAGCTTCGGCGAGAGAAGATAGCGGAACTGGACGGCTTCACCTTTGACGATTACTACAAGAACCTCATCGCCCGGCTGGGGGTGGCCTCCAACGAGGCCCAGCGCATGGCGGAGAACCAGAACGTGCTGGTGGAGCAGCTGAACCAGCGCAAGGAGTCCATTTCCGGGGTATCGCTGGATGAGGAAATGGTCAACCTCATCCAGTACCAGTACGCCTATCAGGCGGCGGCTCGGGTCATCACCGTGGTAGACGAGATGCTGGACACGATCATCAACCGGATGGCACAGTAAGAGGAGGCGTGAGACGATGCGGGTTACCAACCGGATGCTGGCCACCACCGTGCTGGATAACGTGCAGGCGAACCTGGGGCGCCTGCAGAAGCTTCAGGACCAGATGTCCTCGGGTAAGCTGGTGCGCCGGCCCTCGGACAATCCCATGGCCCTCTCCCGCATCATGGCCCTGCGCACGGGTTTGGCCGAGCAGGCGCAGCACACCCGTAACATGGAGGACGCCATCGGGTTTTTGGACGCCTCGGAAAGCGCCCTGGCCAAGTTCAACGATACCCTGCAGCGGGTTAGGGAGCTAACCATTTACGGCGCCAGCGGCACCCTTTCCGACTCGGACCGCCAGGCCCTGGCCAAGGAGGTAGACCAGCTGATCGACGAGTTGGTGCAGACCGGGAATACCGCCTACGCCGGCCAGTTCCTTTTCGGCGGGCAGGAGACTACGGTTGCGCCGTTGGAACGAGTCAACGGGGCGGTAGAGTATAGGGGCAACGGCTCGGCGCTGGTGTGGGAAGTCTCGCCGGACGTCACCATGGAGATCGGCGTGACCGGAAGCACGATCTTCAAGGTTAGCGGCGTGCAAAGCCAGCTATTCGATACCCTTTTCAGGATCAAGACGACCCTAGAAAGTGGCACCAATTTGCAGGACCTGAGCGGTACCCTTCTGGGCGAGGTCGATCGACACATAGACCACATCCTCCAGATGCGGGCCATCTACGGTGCCAAGAGCAACCGCCTGAACCTGGCGGTGGAGCGCAACGGCGAAAGCGAGATCAAGATGACCGAACTGCTGTCCCGCCTGGAGGACGCCGACCTGGCCGAGCTGGCCATGAACTACAGCATAGCCCAGTACGTGTACCAGGCCTCTCTGGCCACCGGTGCCAAGGTGATCCAGCCCAGCCTGGTAGACTATCTTACCTAGAGAAGGGGCGGCGCGAAGTGCGGGTGGTTACCGAGCGTTTCGGAGAACTGGAGGTCGCCGAGAGCGACCTGCTTCGCTTCTCCCAGGGAGTGCCGGGCTTCGAGCATCTCAAAGAATTCTTCCTGCTGCCCGTCCCCGGCAATCCTCTTTTTGTCTGGCTGCAGGCCGTGCAAGATCCGGCGGTGGCCTTCCTCCTGGTGGATCCCTTTCCCTTCTTCCCCGACTACGCGGTGGAATTAGGCGAGTCGGAAACCCGGTTCCTTGAGGCTTCCGGGCCGGAAGAACTGGCGGTCTACGCGGTGACCACCATCCCGCCGGAAGGAGTGCGGGAGATGACCGCCAACCTCCTGGCGCCGGTGGTCCTGAACCTCCGCGCCCGCCTGGGCCTGCAGACCATCCTGGACGGCAGCGGCTATTCCACCCGGCACCGCCTCTTCCGCCAGGTCGACAGGGCGGCAGAGGCGGGCCGCGCGTGCGGCCGCTGACCGGGCGCGCAGATACGGCCATGCTGGTACTGACGCGCAGGCGGGGCCAGAGCATCCTCATAGGCGAGCACATCCGCGTCACCATCGTGGGCCTGGGTGAGGACCAGGTTCGGGTGGGCATCGAGGCGCCGAAAGGGATAAGCATCTACCGGGAGGAAATCTACGAGGCCATCAGGCGCGCCAACCTGGAGGCGGCGCACACTTCGGCCCTGCCGGAGGGGCAGGAACTCCCCCGGCCTTCCTCGCCGGAGGAAGAATAGTGCGGACGGCAGGAGAGTTGGGAAGCCCTCACGTGTAGTGCGGGATCAGACGGGTTAGTTGGGGCAGCGAAGGGGTGCCGGAGGAAATGCGAATACGCGGGGGGGCCCGGTCAAAAGCTCTGCTGTTGCTCTTCTTTATGCTGGCCAACCTGCTTCTTATCCCCGCCTCGCCGGTGCGGGCACAAGACCATACGCCAGAAGTGACCGACATCGAGCCTGAGCAAGGCGGTATGGGTGGCGGCTACATAATGACCATCACCGGCTCCAACTTTGCCACCGAAGCTCAAGGGCAGGTGGAAGTCACCATTGGTGGCGTGGTCGCCCGGGTAGTGGAGCGTTCCGAGAACGAACTTAAGGTGGAAGTCCCGCCCCGCGATCCCTTGCCCACGGCGCCGGTGCCGGTGTTGGTAACCAATATAATCTACGGCCAACGCTACCCCGCCGCCCAACAGCCGGAGTTTGCCTATCTGGCCGGGCCGGTCATCGATTATGTGGCGCCCAACTACGGAAGCCTTGCCGGCGGTGCGTCCACCGGTACTGTTACCGTAATTGCCGGTAAGAACTTTCCGCTTCAAGAGTCTCAAGATTTGCTGGTCCTCTTCGGTGATGGGAGCGAGGCGAAGGAGGCCCAAATCGTAGACGTGGACTCGGATAACGGTCACTGGATCAAGGTTTACCATCCGGCAACGGAGTACGACACCGGCAATCCCGTGCCCGTAACCGTGCGGGTCTACCAGGGGAATGACTACGTGGAGGCGCGACTGCCCGACGCGTTCCGATACAGTACCGCTCAGAGCGCTCCCAAAGTAACCGCGGTTTCGCCCAACGTGATAGCCAGCACTGGGGGCGATCTGACCGTCTACGGCCAGGACTTCCGTAGCTCTCTGGGGGCGGACGATGTACCCGTTTTTGCCGCTGTGTACCTCGAAAAGGATGGTGCCAGTTACACCTGCGAGGTAAGGCGCCTCACCTGTACCGCCATGTTGGTCCGCGCGCCCTCCGGGCTTTCGTCGGGCCTTTACCGGGTGAGGGTGCGCAACCCCGATGGCCGGGAGACCACCATGGCCGCGGCTCTGACCGTGGTTCCTTCCGAGCAGGCCCTGCGCATCCTCAGCATCACCCCCAACGTGGGCAGCGTGGAGGGCGGGCTTAGGGTCACCCTGAAGGTGGTTAACCTGCCGTCAACCGAGAGCGATTTCCCCCGTGTGGTAGCGGTGAAGTTCGGCGACACCCCGGGGATTGAGCCAATAGAGGAGGACGCCAACACCATCGCCGTGACCACTCCCACCCAGATGCCCGAGGGGGTCTACAACGTTACCCTGGAGGTAACCTACAAGCAATCCGGCCAAATCAAGCAGCAGGTGGCCGTGTTGCCTCAGGGTTTTCGATTCGCCATTCCTGCCAGTCGGCCTCGGATCGAAAAGGTTGACCCGTACTTCGGGTCGCCCGGCGGCGGAACGCTGGTGACCATATACGGCTCCGATTTCCGCTCCCCCGCCGAAGGGGAGGAGATCGTCGTCAGGTTCGGCGGAAAAGAAGCCGACAAGTCCCAGGTCCAGGTGGTCAGCCCGACGGAGATCAAGGTGGTGACACCTAAGGCCGGCACGGCTGGCGCGGTGGACGTGGAAGTGATCAACCCGGACGGCGCCCGTGCGGTGCTTCCCGGGGGTTTCGTCTACGTTTCTAGCCCGCCGTGGCTGCAGAGCGTGTTGCCCGAATCGGGAACCGTGGGAGAGACGGTGTACCTTTATGCCACCAACCTGGCCTACCGTCCGGAGGACATCGGCCTCGTCCGGCCGAAAATCGCGAACGGCTTGCCCGAGAATGAGTCTAACCTTACTTTTTACCCTATGGAAGGAGTCAATCTTACCGACCTGGGCGCCGGAGCCTGGCGGGTAGAGGCCCAGGTGCCAAAGCTTGTCAGGCCGGGCCCCGCGGTGGTGCGCATAGAAACCCCTTATGGAGTTTCCAACCCCTTGGAGTTTACCGTCCTTTCGGGCTTTCCCCCGCCAAAAGTCCAGGAGGTTTCGCCCTCTCGAGTGTCCACGAGGGGTGGGGCGAAAGTAACGGTCAGGGGGGAAAACTTCCGTAAGGGGGCGGTCGTCAAGTTAGAGAGCGGTGATCTGAGCAATGTCCTCAGTAACGTCGAGGTAACGAGCCCTACGGTGATAAACTTCACGACGCCCAATCTCATTCCTGGCAAGTACCTTGTCCGGGTGATCAATCCCGACGGAAAAGAGGGCATCTGGAAAGACAGGTACTTTACCGTCTACAGCGAGCCCAGCATCACCCGGGTCAGCCCGGCAACGGGCAGCGTGTACGGGGGCAATATCATCACCGTGACCGGCGAGGACTTCTACCCCGGCGCCCAGGTGGTGCTGCGGATAAAGGTCAGCGATACCGTAACGAAAGAAGTGTACGCGGAAGGTAACGACGTTGAGGTGAAGGGCCGCAACGAGCTTCTCTTCCGCCTCCCTCCGGCGGGGATAGAGTTAGACTTGGACAAACGGGTCTTGGCGGACGTGGTAGTGGAGAACCTCGACGGCGGCAGGGGCGAATTGCCTAACGGCTTCACCTACTGCTGTCCGCGGACAAGCCCCGAAATCAAGTCCGTTGTGCCGCCCCGTGGCCCTACGGAGGGGGGGATACCGATACTGGTTCTCGGTTCCGACTTTCGTAAGGGTGCGCGGGTGTTTATCGGCTGGAAGGAAGTCGATACTCAAGAGGTGCAGGTAGAGGATTCTACTCTCATCAAGGTGGGAGAAATACCGGGGCAGCCGAAGGACCTGTACCCCGTAACGGTCGTGAACCCTGATGGTGGGGCCGCCGTGTTTGAATCTGGCTTCCAGTATTTGGAGCCCGAGACGGAGCCGGTTATTGACACCATTTACCCCGACAAGGGGCCAAACGACCGGTCCATCCCGGTGATCATCCGGGGCAAGAACTTTCTGCCGTATTCGGATGTTTTCTTCGGTCCGTACCCCGCCGCCGAAGTAGAGTGGCGGGACAGCACCGTGCTCAAGGTCTACACCCCCGTAGTTCCCGAATATCTCGGCACGGTGGACGTGTACGTGCTAGATCCCAACGGCGGCACGGCGCTGAAGAAGGGCGGCTTCACGTTCATGAGGCCCGCCTACTTGCCGGAGATAACGAACATCACCCCCGATAAGGGTTCTACCGAGGGCGGTACCCTGGTGGTGATCACCGGCAAGAACTTCTTCACGGGAGTAAAGGTATACTTCGACGGGCTGCCCGCGCGTTCGGTAGAACTCCTAGACAAAGTAGTGATCGAGGGCGAGGAGTTCGACCGGGTGGTGGCCGAAACTCCGCCCCACCCGCCCGGTCGGGTGGACGTGACCCTGGTAAACTGGGACGGCGGCGTGGCTACGAAGCCCGACGCCTTTACCTACGTCCTAGCTGGCACGCCACCTGAGATCCTCAAGGTGGACCCCCCGGAAGGCCCGGCCATGGAGGAGACTAGGGTTACTATCTATGGCCGCAACTTCCAGCCGGGGACCCCTGAGAACCCGCTCACGGTATATTTTGGTTACACCCCGGCAAGAGTAGAAAACGTTGATTACGACACCATTGTGTGTGTCGCTCCGGCTCTGCCCGCCGGAAAGGTGAAGGTGCGGGTGGTGAACCCCGACTTCGGCGAGGCGGTCTGGGACGGATACTTCGTCTACCAGGCTTCGGTTCCCAGGATTACGGCGGTGAATCCCGATCAGGGACCAAAGCAAGGGGACTACCGCGTAACCATCCTGGGCGAGGATTTCCGGCCGGGACTGGTGGTCTACTTTGGTCAGGAAGGACTCAGGGTGGAGGAGATTACAATCACAGAGGACCTATGCAGCGTAAGGGTGTACGTCTATCGAGATGAACACCGTACCGCCGGACGGGTAGACGTACGGGTTGTGAACCCCGACGGCGCCGAGGCGGTGCTGAAGAACGGGTTCACGTACACCAGCCCGGCTTCTAATCCCACCATTGCCGGGGTCACGCCGGACAAGGGTCCAACCACCGGCGGCATCTGGGTGACCATCAGCGGAACCGACCTGCGGGAGGAGGCGCGGGTGTACTTCGGCGGCAGGGAAGCAAGCCGGGTGCGCTTCATCGACAACCAGACCCTGCTCGTCCTCATCCCCGCCCACCCGGAAGGGACGGTGGCGGTGACGGTGGTGAACTACGACGGCGGCACCGATACCTGGGACAAGCCTTTTACTTACGTTACCCCCGTATCCAGCCCCCATATCGACCGGGTGGTACCCAATAAGGGGCCGCACGTGGGCGGGACCAGCATCACCATCTACGGCCTGGACTTTCGCAGCGGGGCGGCGGTGTACATCGACGGCGTCCCCGCGAAAGAGGTCGTGTGGGTCAGCTACAAGGAGATCACCTGCGTGACCCCCGGCGGGAAGCCGGGAAAGGTCGATGTCACCGTGGTCAACCCAGACCAGGACGCCTACGGCGCCTACACCGCCCCGAACGCCTTCACCTACGTGGAGGTCGAGGTGCCCACCATCACCGGGGTGGAGCCGGACCGGGGCCCGAAAAAGGGCGGCACGGCCATTACCATCACCGGCACCGGCTTTGCCTCCGGGGCCAGGGTCTGCATCGGCGGCAAGGAGGCCTTGGAAGTCAGGGTAGCCGGCGGGACCCAGATCACTGCTGTCACCCCTCCGGGAGAACCGGGGCGGCAGGACGTGAGGGTGGAGAACCCCGATGGCGGTTACGCCGTGTTGGAGGACGGCTTCCTGTACCTGGGGCCGCCGGAGGAGCCGGGATGGCTTTCCGCCAGTCCGGTTGACGAGCGCACCGTGGAGCTGGAATGGGAGGAAGTGGAGTTTGCCACCGCCTACGAGATCTTCGTGGCCAGGGAGGATGGCGGGCCGTACGCCTTCCTGGACCGCACCACCGCCACCACCTACTACGCCACCGGGCTGGTTCCCGACCAGGAGTACTTCTTCCGGGTGCGGGCGGTGAACGACCAAGGCATTTCGGTGCTGTCGGAGGAAACCTGGTCCTGGACCGATGAGGCGGAGGAAGACGAAGAGGATGAGGCCTCGGTGCCGGAGGAGCGCCTGGAAGGGAACATCCTTTATGTTACCCTGACCAACGGCTACGCCTGGAGAAACCTGGGCAGCACGCTGGACCTGACGCAGACCGCCCACGCGGGCGCAGGCGGGCTGTTGCTTCGCGTTCCGGTGGACGTGGCCCTCGCCTACGGCCGCAGCCTCAGGGTGGTGGGCCTGCGCTATTCGGTGGAGATCCCGTCGGCCGTGTTCGCGCCGGCACAAGCGCGCCGCCTGAGCTCGGCGGAGCGGGCAGAGTCGGCGCTGGTGCTGCAGCTGGAGGAGGTGCCGGCGGCCGAGGCGGCCGATCTGGCCCGGCAGGCGCCGGGCCGGGTGATCTCGCGGATGCTGCGCCTGACTCTGAGGCTGGAGGGCGCAGGGAACAGAAGCGTGCTTTCTGATCTGGGGAGCTACGCGCCGGTTACGGTTGCCGTCGATCCCAACCTCGCCCGGGGCCGCACGGTGGGCCTGTACCGGTACCGCCCGGAAAGGGGCTGGGAGCGGCTGGGCGGGCAGCCCTCGCCCGGCTGGCCCCAGGTAATCGGCGCGGGCAACCTGACCGGCATCTTCGCCGCCGTGGCCGAGACCAGGTAGGGGAGGGAACGGAGTGGCGCAGGTAAGGCGTTGCCTTGGAGCGGTCCAAGGGCGGTGTCTGATAGCGGGATTCCTCCTGCTCCTCGCCTCTTACTTCTTCCTCCCGGTGCAGGCCGTGGCCCAGACCCGGACCTATTCGGGCTGGATCGGAGCGGCGCGGGTGGCGTCCCGGCTGAACTACTCCGATCTTTCCGGCCACTGGGCCAGGGAAGCGATACTGCGGGTGGCTTCGCTGGGAGTCCTCACCGGCGAGGGCGGCCGGTTCCGGCCCCAGGCGGCGCTCAGCCGGGAGGAGGCCCTGACCGCGTTACTTTCCCTGTCGGGCAGCGGGACGCGCGGCACCGGCCTGCTGGACAGGGCAGAAGGAGCGGGAATAGTGACCCGGGAGGAGAGGGCCGGGCTGGAGGGCAATCTGGCGGCTGCGGTGCAGAGGCAGGAGTTCGGCGCCTGGCTGGCCCGGGCCGCGGGACTTGCGGAAGCTGCGGGCCCGGGCAATCTGCGCCTGGCAGGTTTTTCCGATGCCGCCAGGGTCCGGCCGGAGTACCGGGGCGGGCTCGAGTTCCTGCTGGAAAGAGGCTGGCTTGCCGGCAGGGGCAGAACGCTGGCACCCCAGGCCTCCATTACCCGGGCGGAGGCGGCCAGCCTGCTTTATCGTGCCCTGCCGGAGGTTTTGCCCGCGCGCGGCTGGGAAGTGCTGCAGGGAGTGGTCGCGGCCGTGGATGAAGTGCGGACCGCCCAGGGCCTGCGCCTGACGGTTCAGGTGGCTGCGGCCGGAGGGGACAGCGTGGAACTGGTGGCCGGGCCGGGGGCCGGAACCGCCGCCGGCCCGGACTGGCCGGTGGTAGCCGGGGGCAGGGTTGGCACCGCCTCCGCCCTGTCTGCCGGTCAGGTGGTGCGGGTGTGGATTACTCCTCCCACGGTGCGGATGGCAGAGGTTCTGTCCGGGCAGTCGCAGCGAAGCAGCGGCACGCTGGCCGCGGTGGATGCCGGCCGGGGGGAAATCACGGTGCTGATTAACGGCCGGTCGACCGTTCTCTCCCTGCACCCGGGGGCCAGGATCAGCGTGGGCGGCAGTGCCGCCCGGCTGTCCGATCTCCTGCCGGGTCAGGAGGTGGAGCTCTCGCTCCGGGGCGGCATGGTGGAGGAATTGGCGGCGGAGCTGCCGGTTCCGGAACTGGCCGCCTACGCCGAGACGCCCGGCCGGGTGGTGACCGGGTACCTGGCCGGGTGGGATGGGAGCCGGCTGCGGGTGGTGCTGGCCGGGGGGCAGGAACAGAGCTACTACCTTTCCCCGGCGGCGGCCGTAGTCTCGGGCAGCCGGGCCGTGGCGCCTTCCGAACTGCGGGTGGGAGACCTGCTTCGGATTACCATTTCGGACACGCCGGCGAGTACCGCCACCCGGGTGGAGGTGGCGGCCGGAGCGGCCCGGGAGGAACTGTGGTACGGGCGGCTGGCCGGGGTGCTGGTTCAGGACCGGGTGGTGCTGGTTTCCCAGCCGCGGCGGCTGTACTTCGGCCGCTGGCTGTCCCAGGGCGGGCAGCGGGCCTTTGCGCTCTCGCCGGAGGCACGGGTCTATCGGGGGGCAACGGCGGCCGAACTGGAGGACCTGAGGAACTTGATGGGCAGCCAGGTATTCCTGAGCGTGGGGCAGCCGTTCGGACGGGAAGAGGCAGCCTGGCTGGCCCTCCGGGAAGGAGAGCCCTGGATCTACCAGGACCGCCTGGCGGACTGGGACGCGGGGCGCCGGGTGCTCACCCTGAGCGGGGGAACGCGTTTGACCCTGCCGGAGGAGGCGCGGGTACTGGCGGCCGGCCGGGCCGTGGATCCGGCCGGCCTGGAGACCGATCGGCCCCTGGTGGCCGTGGCCGCGGATGCCGGCGCGGTTTTCGTGGAGCAGACCGAGTACTACCCCTCCTCCTGGTCCTTCTACCGGGGCGAGGTTGAGGAAGTGGAAGAGCGGTGCCTGGTGCTGGACAGCTGGAGCCGCTTTGACGGTGATTACTGGTCCGATACCCGATATCGCGATAAGGAACTGACGCTAACCGGCGATACGGTAGCGGTGGACGCCACGGGCGCGCCGCCGCGAGTGCTCGATCTGTATTCCTTCCTGCAGGCGCGCCACACCGGCGCCTTCGACGGCAGGCAGGTTTATGTGGTGGCCGACGGTTCGGACCGGGTGCGGGCGGTGGTGCTGCGCGACGAGGAGCGCGGCCCGGAGGTGGCCTCCCTGGCCACGGTAGGCGGTTCGGGCGAGTTTGCCGACGTACTGTCCTGGAGCCCGGAGTACCGGGCCTGGCGGGAACTGGGGGCCTCGCTGGCGCTGGATACCTCGAAGGCCCTAGTGTTCCGAAACGGATACTGGGTGGGCCCGGCGGCCCTGGCCGAGGGCGACCCGGTGTACTTGCTTCACGACTACGAGGAAGCGCTGATCGTCTTTCTTCAGTAACCGCAAGGAGGCAGGTGGAGGCTGTATGGCTGGGCGGCAGCTGCGGGTGGCAGCCCTGGTGGCGCTGGTTGCGGCCCTGGCGGCATTCCTCCCGGTTCGTCCGGCACTGGCCCGGGGAGAGGAGCGCGTGTCCGGGGGCATAGGCGCCGGGAGCGAGTACAGGGAGCTTTACCTCTTCGGCGGCCGGCCGGTGGTGCTGACCGGCCAGGCGAAGGTGAGCAGCAGCGCGGCCCGCAATGGCAAGGCTCAGGTGCGGATAAGCTACAACCTGAAGAACGAGGCCAGCCAGGTCACCCTCTCCCGCAGCCTGACTCTGGCCGGAGAGGAAGAGGAGGCTCTGGACGGCCGCCAGGTGCTCACCAGCCTCACCGCTACCGGCTTCACGGAAAGCATCCGGGCGGGGAGTAACCGCTATACCCTGCGGCGCGGAGACTTCTCCTACACCCGGCTCACCGACCGGGCGGGCGGCGTGGAGTACTTCACCAGCAATTGGAGCGGGACCAAGGTCTACGACTTTAACAGCGATCAAGGGACCCTGACCGTGCAGGTGTGGGGGCGGGGAGTGGGCTACGACCACGCGTGGGGCAGCACGGAAACGCAGCATCTGGATCTCATCCTGGATTTTGAGGGCCGGATAGAGGAGAAGGGCGCCGACCGGCAGGTAACCACCTACAAGGTGGAGTGGAGCGGTTCGGCTTCACTGGATCTGACCTACACGCGCTGGCGCCGGCTGGACTACGTGGAAAACGAGGCGGTCCCGATCAGCTTTGCCGGCGGCTACCTGGAGAGCCGGGGCGAGCAGGCCAGCCTCAAGTACGAGGTGGATCTCCCGGTGCTGGATTCTCTGGGCCGGGTGGTGAGCGGGGGCCGGGTCCGGGAGGAGGGGACCCTGGGACTGGAGTCGACCCCCACCTACGCCCGGCTGCCGGTACCGCCGCTGAGGGATCTGCAGGGGCACTGGTCCTGGCAGGAAGTCCTGCGTCTGGCCAGCCTGGGGGTGCTCGCCGCCGGGGAGTATTTCGGCCCGGAACTGCCGGTAACCAGGGGCGACTTCTGCCTGGGGCTGGCCCGGCTGCTGGAGCTGGAAGCGGCGAAGGCGGCGCCGGCCGTTCCCGTTCCGATCCTGGCGCTGACGAATCCGGCCCGGCAGACCACCACCACCGCCTCCCCTCCCTACCTGGATGTTTCGGAGGACAGCCCCTACTACGCGGCCGTAGAGGCCCTGCAGCAGCGACGAATCCTGGACAGCGCCGGTCTTTACCTCCGGCCCAATGAGGCCCTGACCAGAGCCGAGGCGGTGGCCCTGGTGGTCAGGGCTCTGGGCCTGGAAGGTCTGGCACCGGCCGCACTGGTGCAGACCCCCTTCCAGGATGACTACGCCATCCCTTCCCGCTTCAAGCGCGCTGTCTGGGTGGCGGAGCGTCTGGGGCTGGCAGGGGGCACCTCGGGCGGGTACTTCCAGCCGCAGCGCCGCATGACCCGGGGAGAAGCCGCCGCCCTGTTCAACCGCACCCTGAGTTACCTTCAGGACGGCCTCCGGCGGGATTACCAGACCCTCGTCCGGTTCCGGTAGCCGTCTGGCCCGGCCTCTGGCGGCGCTAAAGAAAGGCGGCGCCGGGCCGATAACCCAGTATAGATCTACCCTGCGGGCGAGGAGGTAGGGCATTGAAGGTAGAGGGTGTGGACCGGGTAGTGTTGGAGCAGATCCGGGCACGGGCCGAGCAGGCGGAAGTAACCCAGACCCGGGATCTGCGCATCCGGAGCGAGGAACAGCAGGACCAGGAGCGCCGCCATGCCCAGGAGCCTCAGGAGCAACTGCGTCAGGCGGTGCGCCAGCTCAACGAGGCCACCGAGGTCTTCAACATCCGGCTGCGTTTCAAGCTGGACCGGGAAACCGGGGAGATCTACGTGCTGGTGATCGACCGGGAAAAGGGAGAGATCATCCGCCGCATTCCACCGGAAAAGGTGATAGAGATGGCCTCCCGCATGCAGCACATGATCGGCCTTCTGCTGGACGAACTGGTGTGACGGGAAGGCGGGGTGGTTTCCCGTCGTACCCGACACCGTCCGCGACGGACTTGAGCTTGTAGCGGCCTCGCCCGCGGCCCCCGCAGGCCCTGTCCGGTTCGGCCACCCCGACCAGGTCGCGCTTAAGCTGGGCGGGACCGAATCGGCAGGGGGCGATCCGAGCGGCAGACTTCTAGAAAAGGGAGGGAACGGCTCCGCCTTGGGCTTTCCGTCCGGCGGGCCGGCACGGCGTGTACGCTTCACAGCCTTATCAGGCCTATCAGGAGAACCAGGTTCAGACCCAACCCCAGGAGAAACTGGTGCTGATGCTCTACGATGGCGCCCTGCGCTTCATCCGCCAGGCTCAAGACGCGGTGGCGGCCAGGCGATACGACGAAACCAGCTACTATCTCGGTCGGGCGCAGGACATTCTGAGCGAACTGATGCTCACCCTGAACCTGGAGGTGGGCGAAATTGCCCACCGGCTTTACGCGCTTTACGATTTCATGTACGGGCACCTGGTTCAGGCCAACCTCAAGAAGGACGCCCGGATGATGGCCCAGGTTTACCGGCTCTTGAGCGAGTTGCGCCAGACCTGGGAGGAGGCGACCCGCATTTACCACAGCCACAACTACCTCACCCGGCCCGGAGGGCTGGAAGGCCGCCGCTGAGGCGCCGGCGTGAGCGGAGGGGAGCGGGAGCGGTGCCGTTAGGCGGGGAAACCCTGGCACGGCGGGTGGAGGAGTTCGCGCGCCTGGTCTCCGAACAGGGAGAGGCCTTGCGGGCGGGCCGGTGGCAGGCGGCGCGGCGGCTGCAGGAACGGGCTGTCGAGCTGCAGGAGGAACTGGAGGGCCGGCTGGCCTCGGCGGTGCCGGAGGCAACCGAGGAGGAGCGCCAGGATCTGGCCCGGGCGCTGGCCCTGGCCCTCGAGGAGGTAAGGCGGCAGGAGGCCGCCCTGAGGGTTCTGCTGGAAGAAACGGGACGGCAGCGGTCGGACCTCCTGACCTGGCGGCGACGGATGCAGAGCGTTTTTGCCGCGGTCCGCAGTGCGGGCTCCGGCTCCGGCGGCCGGGTCGACACGGTTCGATAACTGCTTACAAAGGGATGGCCGCAACTGGCCATTCCTCCGGGTGTGCCGGTTTGCCTTTCTCGACATTATCTCCCTCTAAGCACAATTTTTTTTATCCGTCTGGAGGATTCTCCCTTTCGGCGTGGAATATTTAGTCGAAAATACCAAAAGGGCCAACATTCGCCGCTAAGGGCAAACCACTCGAAAGGGTGGGGCGCAAAGCCACGGGTCTAAGGCCGAACTCAAGGCTAGGACCGCCGGGTTGCCGGAGAATGCTTCACGAGTCTCCGACCGCCCGACGGGGGGTCTTGTTTTTTGGAGGGGTGTGACGTGGATCTCATCGGAGGGCGTAGCTGGGAACTGCTCAACCGGGCGCTGGATGCTTTCGCCGTACGCCAGCGGGTAATCGCCCATAACGTGGCAAATTTGAATACGCCGGGCTATAAGAAGTACCGGGTGCGTTTTGAGGAGGAACTGCAGGAGGCCAGGCGACGGTCCGACCTGCCGCTCTACCGCACCCATCCCCAGCACCTCGACCCCCGGCGCGCTCCGGAGGAGGCAGAGCCGGAAGTGGTGCGGGAAACCGCCACCTCTTCCCGGCCGGACGGCAACAACGTGGATTTGACCGAGCAGATGGTTCAGCTGGCCATGAACCAGTTTTACTACCAGCTGGCGGCTCAGTCGGCGAGCGGATACCTGGCCCGGCTGCGCCTGGTCATAACCGGAGGGCGGCGCTAGCCGCCGGCAGGAGGTGAGAGAGACCGTGGGGCTTTTACCGGCGTGGGCCATCAGCGCGTCCGGAATGGCGGCCGAACAGCTGCGGCTGGACTTGGTGGCCACCAATCTGGCCAACGTTCATACCACCAGGGCGGCGGACGGCGGCCCTTACCGGCGCCGGGTGGCCCTCTTTGCGGAGAAGCTCGAAGCCGCGGGGAGGTTTGCCGGCCGGGGAGTAAGGGTAGTGGGCATTTGGAAGGATACTTCACCCGCCCAGCTGGTTTACGACCCGAACCACCCCGACGCCGACGCCCGGGGATACGTGGCCCTGCCCAACGTTAACGTGGTGAACGAGATGGTAGACCTCCTGACTGCCACCCGAGCCTACGAGGCCAACGTGACCGTGCTCAACGCGGCCAAGTCTATGGCTCTGAAGGCGCTGGAGATCGGCCGGGCGTAGACCGCAACTCGACCAGAAGGGAGAGGTGAAGCGCAGATGCGGGTGGAAGCGGTAGCCAGCATGCTGGCGCCGGCGCCAGCCGAAGGAGTGGGGAAGGAGGGTGCGGCTGCGCCCCGTTCCTTCGGCGACGTGCTGGCGGAAAAGCTGGCCGAGGTAGATGCCCTGCAGAAGCGGGCGACGGAAATGCTGGAAGGATTCCTTGCCGGTGAGGTCACGGACGTGCACGAGGTCATCCTGGCCGCGCAGCAGGCGGAGCTGGCATTGCAGCTTACGGTGGAGATACGCAACCGGGTGATCGAGGCCTACCAGGAAGTGGCCAGGATGCAGCTCTAGCCGGAAAGGGGCGGGAGCCTTAGGTGCCGGCGTGGCTGGGTAAGCTTAGAGAAAAATGGAACAATGTGCCTGCGGGTCGGCGAGTGGCCCTGGTACTGGCAGCGGCAGCGGTGCTGGCGGGCGTGATCCTGCTCCTCCAGTGGGCGGGAAGAGAGCGCTACGTGCCTCTGTTTACCAACCTGGAGTTGTCGGAAGCGGCAGAAATCGTGGCCAGGCTCAAGGAGGACAAGGTTCCTTACCAGCTGGTGGCCGACGGCACCACCATCCTGGTGCCGGAGAGCAGGGTTTACGACCTGCGCCTGGAGGTGGCGGGAAGCGGGCTTCTGGCCGGCAGCGGTGTGGGGTTCGAGCTCTTTGACAAGACCCAGCTGGGCATGACCGATACCCAGTGGCACCTGAACTACCAGCGGGCCCTGCAGGAGGAACTCCGGCGGACCATCGTGCAGTACGACCAGATAGAGCAGGCCCGGGTGCACCTGGTTATACCCCAGCCCAGCGTGTTTCTGGAGGAGGCCCAGCCGGCCTCGGCGGCGGTGCTGCTCAAACTCCGGCCCATGGCCGCTCTGGATGCCGAGCAGGTCAGGAGCATCATGTACCTGGTGGCCTCCAGCGTGGAGGGGATGCGGCCGGAGAACGTGCGGGTGGTGGATACTCAGGGCCGGGTGCTGAGCGAGGGGGTACTCCCGCAGGGCGAGGAAGGCCAGGCGGCTGCGGCCGGAGCCGACCAGCAGGAGCTGAAGCGCCGCTTCGAGCAGGAGCTGGAGCGCCGCATCCAGCAGAAGCTCGAGACCGTGCTGGGGCCGGGCAACGTCGTGGTTATGGTGACCGCGGATCTCGATTTTAGCCGGCGCGAGGTCACGCGGCTGGAGTACGACGACACCGGCGCGGTGCGCAGCGAGCAGGTGCTTCAGGAGCAGGCCAGCAGTTCGGGAGGGGCCGCCCTTCCGCCGGTAGGGGACGTGAACCGTCAGCCGGAAACCTATCTGGAAAGCACCTCGGGCGGCGAGTCTTCCTACAACCGCACTCAGACCACCCGGAATTACGAGCTGGGTAAGACCGAGGAAAAGGTGGTGTACGCCCCCGGGCGGGTGGAGCGGCTGGCCACGGCGGTGGTAATCAACGGCCCCCTGGACACCACCACCGAGCAGCAGATCCGGGAAATAGTGGCCGCGGCCGCCGGATGCGACCCCCAGCGGGGGGATCAGATCGCCCTTACCAGCATGGCCTTCGACCGCAGCCTGCAGGCCCAGATGGAGCAGGAAATGGCCGAGGCCGAGGCCACGCTCAAGCGGCGACAGCAGATAGAGCAGTACGTTACCTGGGGGGCGGTGGGAGCGGCGCTCCTGGTTGCCCTGGTGTTGGGCCTGATAGCGCTGCGGCGCCGTCCGGCGCCCGTGCCGGTGGAACTGGCTCCGGCGCTGGAGGCGGTGGTCCCCATAGAACCCTCCGCACCGCCGGAAGAGGCGGCAGTAGCCGCGGCGGAGCGGGAGGCGCGGGACAAGGTGGAGAAGGTGCGGGATATCGTGCGGCGGCGGCCGGAGGAGGCCGTGCAATTGCTTAAGGCCTGGCTGGGGGAGGATTAGGACCGGGTCATGAGTATGCCGGCGGCGAGACTGTCGAGGCTGAGCGGCCTGCGTAAGGCGGCGGTATTGCTTATAACGCTGGGCCCGGAGCTTTCGGCCGCGATCCTGAAGCAGTTTCCTCAGGAGGACATCGAGCGCATCAGTTCGGAGATCGCCAATACCTCGGCGGTGTCTCCGGAAATCCAGCAGGCAGTCGTGGAGGAGTTCCTGGAGCTCAGCGAGGCGCAGCAGTACATCCTGCGCGGCGGGGTCAAGTATGCCCGGGAGGTGCTGGAGCGTACCGTAGGGCCGCAGCGGGCGCAGGAAATCATCCGCAAGCTGACGGAGAGCTCGGCCATTCGGCCCTTTTCCCTGGTGCGCAAGACCGATCCGCGCCAACTGCTGAATTTCATCACCGGCGAGCATCCCCAGACCATTTCCCTGATCCTTTCCTACCTGGATCCGGAACAGGCGGCGGTGATCCTGGGCGCCTTGCCGGAAGAGCAGCAGATTGACATCGCCAAGCGCATCGCCCAGATGGAGCGGACCTCGCCGGAGATCGTCCGCGAAGTGGAAAAAGCCCTGGAGGGTCGCCTTTCCACGCTGGTGGGGCAGGATTTCACCGCCGTGGGCGGGGTAAAGGCCCTGGTAGACATCCTCAACCGGGTGGACCGGGGCACGGAAAAAACCATCCTGGAAGCCCTGGACCAGGAAGACCCGGAGCTGGCGGAAGAAGTGCGCAAGCGCATGTTCGTCTTCGAGGACATCGTCACCCTGGACGACAACTCCATCCGGCGGGTGCTGCGCGAGGTGGACATGAAGGATCTCGCCTATGCCCTCAAGGGCAGCAGCGAGGAAGTGCGCCAGCGCATCTTCCGCAACCTGTCCCAGCGGGCGGGAGAGATGCTCCGCGAGGACATGGAAATGCTGGGCCCGGTGCGCCTGCGGGACGTGGAGGCGGCGCAATCCAAGATCGTGCAAATAATCCGGCGGTTGGACGAAACCGGCGAGATCATCATCTCGCGGGGTGGAGAAGATGCCATTGTTGTCTAGGGTATTCAAACCCGGTCAGGTTATGCCCGACGGCCGGTATCTGCTGGCGGTGCGGACGGTGGCAGAACCGGAGACCGAGGGGTCCGGAGAAGAGGCCCGGCAACTAGTACAGGAGGCAATCGGCCGGGCAGAAGCCTTGCTTGCCCGGGCGAGGGAAGAGGCGGAGACCCTCTTGCGGGAGGCAGAGACCCGGAGGGCGGAGATAGAAAAGCAGGCCTACGAGGAGGGATACCGCCGGGGATACGCTGCAGCGCTGGAAGAGGCCCGCCGGGAGGCGGAGGAGATCAGGCTTCAGGCGCAGGCGGTGCTGCAGGAGGCCCGGCGGTTGCGGGAAGAGATGATAGCCGGCGCCGAGCCGGAATTGGTGGAGCTGGCTTTGGACATTGCCAGGCAGGTGGTACACCGGCAGTTATCGGTGGAGCCGGAAACGGTGGCGAACGTGGTGCGCGAGGCCGCCCTGCGGCTGCGGGGTCGGCGCCAACTGGTGGTACTGGTGAATCCTCAGGATGCGGCGCTGGTGCACTCCCGGGTTTCCGAGCTTCGCGCCGAATTGGGCCCGGAAGCCACGATACACGTCCTGTCCGACCCGGGCATCCCGGCGGGCGGGTGTCGGGTGGAATCCGAGGCCGGCCAGGTGGAGGCTACGGTAGAAGGTCAGCTGGAGCGGCTGGGCCGGGCCCTGCGCGAGCTGGCCCGGGAGCGCGCTCCGGAGGAGAAGCAGGAGGAGAAGCAGCCGGAGGCGGAGGCAGGCGGCAGTGGTTAGTCTGGCGGTCTACCGGGACATGGTGCGGGGTTTTGACCCCCTGGAGGTTGCCGGCCGGGTCATCCGGGTGGTAGGGCTCACCGTGGAGGCCTCGGGGCTGGAGCTTCCGGTAGGGGAGCTTTGCCGGGTAGGTACGGGGGAGACGGCGGTGGTGGCCGAGGTAGTAGGTTTCCGGGAGGAGACCACCCTGCTGCTGCCCCTGGGGGAGCTGGGCGGGATTGCGCCGGGGCAAAAGGTGGTTCCTACCGGGCGCGCCCACCTGATAGGCGTGGGGTGGAACCTGCTGGGCCGCGTACTGGACGGCCTGGGACAGCCCCTGGACGGCCGGCCCCTGCCGCCGCCGCAGGCCTGGTACCCGGTACAGGGTACGGTTCCCAATCCCCTTTCCCGCCGGCGGATCACCCAGGCCCTGCCTACGGGGGTGCGGGCGGTGGACGCCGTGCTTACCCTGGGCCGGGGCCAGCGGATGGGCATCTTTGCCGGGAGCGGGGTGGGGAAGAGCACCCTTCTGGGCATGATCGCCCGCCACAGCCGGGCGGACGTGAACGTGATCGCCCTGATCGGCGAGCGGGGGCGGGAGGTGCTGGACTTCCTGGAAAGGGACCTGGGGCCGCAGGGGCGGGAGCGGTCGGTGGTGGTGGTGGCCACTTCCGACCGGCCGGCGCTGGTCCGGGTCAAGGGGGCGCTGGTGGCCACGGCCATTGCGGAATTCTTCCGCGACCAGGGCGCCCAGGTGATGCTGATGATGGACTCGCTGACCCGTCTGGCCATGGCCCAGCGGGAGGTGGGGCTGGCCGTAGGCGAGCCGCCTACGGCGCGCGGTTATACCCCCTCGGTGTTCGCCCTGCTGCCGCAGCTCCTGGAGCGGGCGGGTCAGACGGAAAAGGGATCCATAACCGGGCTCTATACCGTGCTGGTAGACGGCGACGACTTCAACGAGCCCATCAGCGATGCTGCCCGGGCCATCCTGGACGGCCACATCGTGCTGTCGCGGCGTTTGGCCAATCGCAACCACTTTCCGGCCATCGAGGTCACGGCCAGCGTGAGCCGGCTCATGGGCGAGGTCGCTTCCCCGGAACACCGGGAGGCTGCCGGCCGCCTGCGCGAACTGCTGGCGGCATACGAGCAGGTGGAGGACCTGATCAACATCGGTGCCTACCAGAAAGGCAGCAATGCCCGGGTGGACCGGGCGGTGGAGAAGCACGAGGCCATCATGTCCTTTCTGCGCCAGGGTTTGGAGGAATACAGCTCCTTTGAAGAAGCGCTGGCCGGGCTGGAGACGCTGGTGGCCTAGGGGGAACGATCGTGGCGCGGTTTCGCTTTTCCCTGGAATCGGTGCTGAGCTACCGGCGCTTCCGCGAGGAGCAGGAACTGCGGCGGCTGGCGGAGGGGTACCGCCGGGAGCGCCGGGCGGAGGCGCAGCTTGCCGCCTGGCGGGGGGAACTGGCCCGGCGGCAGGAGGAAGCGGGGGGTTCCGGGGCGGACCTGGGCGAGAGGCTTCATACGGCCGTCTACCTGGAGTTTCTGGCCGGGAGGGTGAGGCGGCAGCGGGAGGAACTGGAAGGGCTGCGCCGCGAGGTTAGAGAGCTGGAAGGTTGCGCCGCCCGGGCCTCGCAGGAGCGTCGGGCCCTGGAACGGCTAAGGGATCACCGGCGGGAACAGTGGCAGTACGAAGAAGGGAGGTGTAGCCAGCGGGAGGCGGACGAAATGGTACTTCTGCGCTACGGCGGTTCTCGATGGGAGGAAGGAGG
This sequence comes from Clostridia bacterium, assembly GCA_024653205.1. Lineage (NCBI taxonomy): Bacteria > Bacillati > Bacillota > Clostridia > Clostridia bacterium. The sequence goes on from JANLFO010000011.1 coordinate 45,186, forward strand.
TGAGGAGTATTGACGGTGGTGACGGAAGTAAACCCGGCGGCGCGGCCGGCAGAAACGCAGGAGGGAGGACGGGCCTCGACGATCGAGGGGCCGGAGTTCGGCAACCTTCTGGCCCTGCTGCTGGCCTTGCTGGCGGTGCCCGCGCAGGCGGAGGCTCCTTCTTCAGTGCCTCTCGCCGCGGGCACGGCAGTAGAAGGCGGGGCGCAGGGGAGCCAACAGGCGCCTGTCGGTTCCGGGGCAGCGTGGAGTGCGGGCGGCGCCGAGCCCGGTGTGCCCGTGGACGGCCCTCAGGGTGGTCTGGCCGATGCGGCTGCCAGAGCCGCACCTGCTCCGGTTGAGGGCGCCGCGCAGAACGCGCCCGCTTCCGCGCCTCCGGTCCTGGCGTCGGAAGCGGAGGCCGCCGGCGTGGAACTGACGGTTCCGGCCGGCGTCGGCGCCAGGGTGGCGGAGAGCGGGAACCGGCCCGCCTGCCCGGACGCTCCGGGCCGGTCGGAGGCGAAGTCGGCCGGGGCCGAGCCGTCCGAGCCAAGGGCCGCTCCGGCGCCGGTGAATCCGGACGGTGAAGCGAGGGCGGATTTCTTGCCGGCCGTTTCCCGGGCAGACGGTCCGGAGAAGGCGGTGCAGGCCCTGCGCTTCACCGCCGGAACCGGAGGAGAGAGTTCGGGGCTGCAGGGTCCGGGAGCCGGGGTGTCTGAGACGGCCGGCGGCAGGGTAGCCGGGGAAGAGGCCTTTGGACCTGTGGGCCGCGCCCGGGCCGAAGGTGCGGAGGTCACGGTGGCCCGGGAGCTGGTGCAGCAGGGCCTGGCGGTGTGGCAGCACGGCTACGGGTACGTGCGGCTCAAGCTCAAGCCCGATTTTCTCGGCCGGGTAGAGGTGCAGGTGAGCAGTCACCTGGGCCGGCTGAGCGCCCAGGTGGTGGTGGAAAACGAGGCGGCGCGGCAGTTGCTGCAGGGCAGCTTTTCCCACCTGCGGGACAACCTGGCCCAGTACGGCCTCAACCTCGAGCGGTTAAGCGTGGAGGTGGGCGGATACGGGTCGGGCGCCGCCCAGTCCGAGGGCCGGGATTCCGGCTATTACCATTATTATCCGTCGGTACCCGAGTTCGGTCCGGCGGCGGAACCGGGGACGCCGGAGAGTTTCCGCTCTCTGGTAAATTGCCTGGCGTGAGTTCATCTTGAGGTAGCCGAGAGGGGGCAGCTCTATGGGGTAGAGAGCGTGAGCTTGGTAAGCGGCAGCAGTTCGAGCCAATCCAGCGTTAGCAGTACCTTGGGGCTGAGCGGCGAGGACTTCCTGCAGATTCTGGTAACCCAGTTGCGCTACCAGAACCCGCTGGCCCCCATGGACAATCTCCAGTTCATGACCGAACTCGCCCAGTTCGCGGTGCTGCAGGAGCTGATCACCCTGCGTTCCGAGATGGAAGAGACCAGGCAGCAGCTGGAAGAATTAATGCAGGCTTCGGCGGCGGAACAGGAAGCGCACCGGGCCCTGACCCTGATAGGCATGGAGGTTGTGGCCCGGGACGACGCCGGCGACACCCGGCAGGGCGTGGTGACCGGGGTGCGCCTGAACGAGGGAACGGTTTATCTGCTGCTGGGCGAGACGGCGGTGCGGCTGGACGGCGTGATAGAGGTGCGGCAACCCGCGGCAGGCGAGGCCTCGGTCGAACCGGTTTCCGAAACCGAAAGCCCAGACGGGACGGCGGAGGGAGCGTAGTGGTAGAGCGGATTCAAGGGTTGAGGCCGGCAGAGGCGGGCACGGTCCGGCCTTCCCGGCCTGAGGGCATAGACGGGCGCGGCCGTTTCGCGGAGATCCTGCGCGAGAAGCTGGCCCCCGGGGAGGTGCGCTTTTCCCAGCACGCCCTGGCCCGGCTGGAAAGCCGGGAGATCGAGCTTTCCGCCGGGCACCTGGCGCGGCTGGAGCGGGCGGTATCCCTGGCCGCGGCCAAGGGGGCCAGGGAATCGCTGGTGCTGATGGACGATCTGGCCCTACTGGTGAGCGTTTCTAACCGCACGGTGATTACCGCCCTCAAAGGGACGGAGAACCGGGAGCGGGTGTACACCAACATCGACAGCGCGGTGATAATCTAGCGGGGCGGACCTCTGTCGAGGGGCCCCGGGGCGGGCGGATCGACCGAAGCCCGCCCAGACCACGAGGGAGGTCGATTTCCTATGATGCGTTCCATGTACTCGGCGGTGTCGGGCCTGCGCAACCACCAGATACGCATGGACGTGATCGGCAACAACATCGCCAACGTGAACACCGTGGCCTTCAAGTCCAGCCGCGTTACCTTCCAGGACACGTTTTACCAGTTGATCAGATCGGGCGCTGCCCCGGTCCAGAACGGTATCGGAGGTACCACCCCCAGGCAGGTGGGCATCGGCATGGCCATCAACACCATCGATACGATGTTTACCCAGGGCGCGGTGCTGCCCACCGGCAACTTTACCGACCTGATGATTCAAGGCGACGGCCTGTTTATACTGTCGCCCGATCCTGATACTGATATTACGGTATCGGAAGACGGCACCAACTTGACAGAGACTGACGACACCGTGTTCTTCACCCGGGCCGGGGTCTTCGGCTTCGACGCCTGGGGCAACCTGGTCAACAAGTCGAACGGCATGTACGTATTGGGCCTCGCCTACGACTCCGGGGGCAATCTTGGCAATGATTGTGATGCCATTCGGTTGGAAGAGATAATGAGAGATTTGACCGGAGACGATACATGGACTATTGCCAATGCCAACACGATCACCATCAACTCCCAGGGGCAGGTAGTGGTGGACGGAGAGCCGGTGGCCGTCGTGGCCCTGGCCAAGTTCCCCAATCCCGAGGGGTTGCTCAAGAAGGGTGAAAACCTTTTCGTCTACGATCCGGCGGCCGGCAGCCCTCAGGCCGGTACCGCAAGCGATAGCAATGCCGGGCTGGGCAACACCACCATCGTGCCGGGGGCGCTGGAGATGTCCAACGTGGACCTGGCCCTGGAGTTCACGGAGATGATCACCACCCAGCGGGGGTTTCAGGCCAACGCCCGCACCATCACCACCTCGGACGAGATGCTGCAGGAACTGGTCAATCTCAAGCGCTAGGCTCATTCGGGGGCGGGGGCCTTCGGGCCCCTGCCCCTAGACGGATATGAGGGGGCAGTAAGGTGATCAAGGTCATCACCCTGGACGGTCGAGAAATCATACTCAATGCCGAGCTGATCGAGCGGGTGGAAACCGTTCCGGAAACGGTGATCACCCTGGTAACCGGGAAGAAGATCCTGGTGCGGGACACGGTAGAAGAAGTCGTGGGTAAGGTGATGTCCTACCGGCGGCAGGTGGGGAGCCAGCCCGTCCCCCTGGCCGGATGCCGGGATGAGGTTCAGGCCTAGGCGGGCGGAGCGGAAAGGTTACGGGGTGAGATTCCTTGCGTAAAACCGATGCACTTACCATCCTGGGCGTAATGTGCGGGGTGGCGGCCATAATCCTGGCGATCGAGATGGGCGGGGACCTGAAGATGTTCATCAATATACCCTCGGTGCTGATCACCGTGGTGGGCTCCTTCTCCGCCATACTGATCCACTTCGGCATCGAGGAGATAAGGAACGTCTTTGCGGTAACCGGCCACGCCTTCCGGGCCCCGGACTGGAAGCCGTGGGAACTGATCGGGCTCCTGACCGACCTGGCCCGCAAGGCCCGCCGGGAAGGGCTTCTGGCCCTGGAAGACGACATCAACCGGGTGGAGGACCCTTTCTTCCAGAAAGGCCTGCGCATGGTGGTGGACGCCATCGACGCCGAGATCATCCGGGAAGTCCTGGAGACGGACATAGAGTTCACGGAAGAACGCCACCAGCGCGGCCAGCGGGTCTACCGGGCCTGGGCCGGCCTGGCTCCCGCCTTCGGCATGATCGGCACCCTGATCGGCCTGATCCAGATGCTGGCCAATCTGAACGATCCGGACGCCCTGGGGCCGGGCATGGCGGTGGCCCTGATCACCACTTTCTACGGCAGCATTATGGCCAACCTCCTCTTTACCCCCCTGGCAGGCAAGCTGGCCCTGCGGGGAGAGGAGGAAATGCTGGTGCGGCGGCTCATCCTGGAAGGGCTGATTTCCATCCAGTCGGGCATGAATCCCCGGCTGCTGGAAGAGAAGCTCAAGTCGTTCCTGCCGCCCAAGGTGAGGGAAGCGGCCCGGTCCGAAGCCCGGAGCGCGGTGGGCGAGGAAGCCCGTCGCCCCGCATTCTAGCCCATACGGGGGAACCGCGTGCGGGAGCGGGGAAGCGGCCGATCGCGGGCGCCGGCAGGTGAGGCCAGAAGATGACCCGGGAGGGAAAGAGCGTGTTGAGGCGCAGCCGACGCCGGGAAGACGATACCATAGGATCGGGGGAGTGGCTGCTTACCTATTCCGACTTCATCACCCTGGTCCTGACTTTCTTCGTGCTGCTTTACTCTTTTTCCAACCTTGACATCCAGAAGTTCCGCACCTTTATTGCGTCCTTTCAAGGGGTGAGCATTTTCAGCCAGGGACCGCAGCCTTTGGAGGGCGGGGAAGCGGAGGAACAGGAGCAGATAACGCTGTTTGAGCCTAACCCTTCAATTCTGGAGGCGGCGCGCCGGCAACAGCAGCGTTTGGAGCAGATATACTCCCAGGTTCAGGCCTACTTGCAGGAGTACGGACTGGAGGACAAAGTGGAGCTGCGCTATACTGACCGGGGCGTGGCCCTGGACGTAAAGGAACGAATCCTCTTCGACACCGGCAAGGCCGACCTCAAGCCGGAGGCCAGGGTGCTGCTGGACCGGCTGGCCGGGCTTTTTGTCCGGTTGCCTTACCAGATCCAGGTGGAGGGCCATACCGACCCTCGGCCCATTCATACCGTGGAGTTTCCCACCAACTGGGAGCTCTCCACGGCACGCTCGGCGCGGGTGGTGCGGTACTTCACCGAGATGCACGGTCTGGACCCCCGGAGGTTCGTCGCCGTAGGTTACGGTGAGTTTCGTCCCCTGGTGCCTAACGACAGCGAAGAACACATGGCCCTTAACCGACGAGTGGTCATGGTAATTCTGGTGGCAGAGGCGGCAGAAACTGGAGGGAGCGCGGTTGGCGAAAGGCATTAGTCTAGGGGGAAAGAAGCTTTTTGCAGTCGTAGTGGTGCTGGCCCTGGTGGCGGGAGGGGCGGGCTACGCTTTCCTGGGCGGAGGAAGCTTGCCCTTCCTAAACTGGGGAGAGAATCGGGGGGAAGAGGAGAAGCCCGCTCAAGCTCAGGCGGAGGCGGCCCAGCTCCATCAGATGGCCCTGGATTCGCTGGTGGTGAATCTGGCGGACGCCGGCGGGAGGCGCTACCTGCGAGTAACCATTACCCTGGAATATTCGGATCCCAGGGTGGAGAAGGAGCTGGAGAGGACCGGCTACAAGATCCGCGACGCCGTCATCCGGGTGCTCCGGTCCAAAACCGCCGCCGATCTATCACCGGACAAGACGGAGCCGCTCAAGACGGAACTGATCGATACGGTGAACGGCTACCTGAATTCGGGCCGGATCACGGGGTTATACTTTCAGGAATTCATTATCCAGTAGGGGGGAGGATCGGTGGCAGCCGAGGGCAAAAAGCGACCGGTTGGCAAGCTCCCGGTACGGGAGGCCGAATTCGGCCAGTTAACGCCGGCGGGCGGGCTTCGGCCCAACAAGGCCCCCCTGGAGACCCTGGGCCCGGTGGCGGTGGACATCACCGTGGAGCTGGGCAGGGCCTGGGTGCCGGTGAGGGAGGTTCTGGAGTGGGAGCCCGGATCGGTGCTGCGGCTGGACAAGGTGGCGGGCGAGCCGGCAGAGGTCCTGATCAACGGCTGCCTACTGGGTCGCGGCGAGGTGGTGGTGGTCAACGAGCGCCTGGCCTTCCGCCTGCGTACCTTTCGGGAGAAGGAGGACTAGAGGGTGGACGGCCAGTTCCTGTGGGCTTTGCTGCAGTTGGCGATTTTCCTCCCTCTGGTAATAGCGGGGGCCTACCTGGTAACCCGCTACGTGGGTGCCTGGGGGCACATCCGGGCCCGGAGCGGCTCCTACCTGGAGGTGGTAGAGCGGCTTATGATCGGGCCGCGGTGCGGACTGTACGTGGTGCGGATGGGCACCAGGTACTGCCTGTTAGGGGTTAGCGAGAAGGGCCTGGATCTGCTTCGGGAGTTATCCGACTATCCTGCACCGCCCCAGTCCGGAAGACCGGGCACGCGGCTGACGCTTCCCCGGTTTCTAAACCGGCTCCGACTGGGACCTCGGGCGGAGGAGGATAAGGTTGAAGACTAAGGCGGCTCTGGTGGTGGCTCTGGCAGGGCTGGGCCTGGCAATCTCCCTGCGGGCGGCCTGGGCGCAGACCTGGCCGGGCCTGGAGCTGAATATCACCCCTACGGAAGAACCCGCCGGGGTAGTCAATACCCTGCGGCTCCTGATGGTGCTGACGGTGTTGGCCCTGGCTCCGGCCATTCTGGTGATGGTCACTTCCTTCACCCGCATCGTGGTGGTCCTGTCGTTCCTGCGCAATGCTTTGGCCACCCAGCAGACTCCGCCCAACCAGGTGCTGGTCGGTCTGGCACTCTTTCTAACCTTTTTCACCATGTACCCGGTCTGGCAGGAGGTCCGGACCCAGGCGGTGGAGCCCTATCTCGCCGGAAGCATGGACCAGGCTACCGCCATGGACGCCGCCGCCCGGCCCCTGCGGGAATTCATGCTGCGCCATACCCGGGAGAAGGACCTGGCCCTGTTCGTGCGCATGGCACAGCTCCCGGCGCCGCCCACCCGGGAGGACGTGCCCCTGCGGGTGCTGATTCCGGCCTTCACCATTAGCGAGCTGAAGACCGCCTTCCAGATGGGATTCCTGCTATACGTGCCTTTTCTGATTATCGACCTGGTGGTGGCCAGCACCCTGATGTCCATGGGCATGTTCATGGTGCCGCCGATCATGATTTCTCTGCCCTTTAAGATCCTGCTCTTCGTATTGGTAGACGGCTGGTACCTGGTGGTGAAGTCCTTGCTGGAGAGCTTTGGCTAGGGGAATGCCGGGAAGGAAAGAGGAGAGGTTAGTCAGGAGGAGTGGCCTTGAACGAGCAGTTCGTCCTGGGGCTGGCACGGCAGGGTTTGACCGTGGCCCTAATGCTGGCCGCACCCGCCTTGGTGACCGCCCTGGTGGTGGGGGTGGCGATCAGCATATTCCAGGCCACCACCCAGATTCAGGAACAAACCCTGACCTTCGTGCCCAAGATCGTGGCCGTGCTGGTGGCCATGCTGATCTTCGGCGCCTGGATGCTCAATCAACTGCTGGCGTTTACCGAACAATTGTTCGGTAACCTGGGAATCTGGGTGCGATAGGAGGGCGGCCGTGGATCCGGGAACCTGGCAGTCCGCACTCCTGATCTTCGCCCGGGTAAGTGCCTTCATGGCCGTGGGGCCGCTTTTCGGGCTCCGCCCGGTACCGCCGCTACTCAAGGCGGGAGCGGCCCTGATACTGGCCAGTCTGCTCGTTCCCGTGGTTCGGCTGCCGGAAGGCTCGCTTCAGGCGCCGGTCTACGCCCTGGCAATACTCGGCGAGGTGCTGGTGGGCCTGGCTCTGGGATATGCCGCCAGTCTGCTCTTTCACGCCTTCCGGGTCGCCGGCCAGCTTCTGGACCTGGAGACCGGCCTGGCCATGGCCAACCTTCTGGACCCGGAGACCGGTGCGGGAGTGTCCTTGCTGGGTGAGTTCTTCTACCTCCTGGGGCTGTGGCTTCTCCTGCAAATGGACGGCCACCACAGCCTGCTGCGCGCCCTGGCGGACAGCTTTGAGCTGGTTCCGCCGGGAACCGCCGCCTGGCAGGGTGCCCTGGCAGCGGAGATAGGGCGGCGTTTTGCCGCCATGTTCGGCCTGGCCCTGCGCCTGGCGGCGCCGGTCATGGCGGTCCTGGTGGTAAGCGACGTGGCCCTGGCCCTGATCTCCCGGACCGTGCCCCAGCTCAACGTGTTCATGATGGGGTTTCCCCTCAAGGTGGGTCTGGGGCTGCTGGGCCTGATCCTGGTGCTTCCCATTCTGGCCCAGGCCTTCGGTCCGGTGGTGAAAATGATGGAAGAAAGCATGGCGGTGGTAAGCCGCTATCTGGTGGGGGCGTGACATGGAGGCGTGGCGCCTTAATCTCCAGCTTTTCGCCGCCGAGGAGAAAACCGAGGAACCCACTCCGCACCGGCGGGAAGAGGTGCGCCGCCAGGGCCAGGCGGCCCGCAGCGCCGATCTCAACGCGGCCACCGTACTGCTGGCGGGAATCCTGGTGCTGTGGAGCGCGCACCACGCCTTCCTGCAGGGCCTGGCCCTGCAGAGCCGCGGCGCCTGGAGTCGCGGGGTGGCGGAGTTGACCGTGCCGGCGGCGGTGAACCTGGTAAGCGGGGAGCTGGTTGCGGCCGTGCGGGGACTCCTGCCGCTGGTGGTCGCAGCCCTGGCGGCGGGCCTGGTGGTGAGCTTTGCCCAGGTGGGGTGGACGGTGTCGTTTGCGCCCCTCAAGCCCAGGCCGGAGAACCTGGATCCGGTGCGCGGCCTGCAGCGCATGTTCTCGCGGCGCGCTCTCATGGAACTGGCCAAGTCGCTCCTGAAGGTGGGTCTCACCGGAGCCGTGGTTTTCCTTGCGGTTCGGGGCAGGCTGGACGACCTCTTCACCCTGGTCTATACCGGCGGCTGGCAGCTTTACGAGGTGGTCAGCGGCCTCCTGCTCCGGCTGGGCCTGGTCGTGGCCGGGATTTACGCCGCGGTGGCGGTGTGGGACTACGCCTTCCAGCGGCGCCAGTTCCTGCAGCAGATCCGCATGACCCGGTTCGAGCTCAAGGAAGAGCTGCGGCAGACCGAAGGCGATCCCCAGGTGAGGGCCCGGGTGCGCCAGCGGCAGCGGCAGATCGCCCGGCAGAGAATGATGCGCCAGGTTCCTCAGGCCACGGTAGTCATCACCAACCCCACCCACCTGGCGGTGGCCCTGCGCTACGACCAGCAGGTAATGCGGGCGCCGGTGGTGGTGGCCAAGGGGGTTAACTGGCTGGCGGAAAAGATTGTGAAGGTGGCCCGGGAGCACCGCGTACCGGTGGTTCCCGACGCGCCCCTGGCTCAGGCGCTCTACCGGACGGTAGAGGTGGGCCGGGAGATACCGCCCGAGCTTTACCACGCCGTCGCCGAGATCCTCGCCGCGCTCTACCGGGCGCAGGGCCGGCTGGGCGGCGCGGTCGGATAGCGGGAAGGCGGCAACGGCGCCGGGCAGACCGGCAGTTCGGGTCGGGTGGACGAGTAACTTCGGAAATCGGGGGAGGGGATAGCAGTGGCCGATCCGTGGAGCGCACCTTTGGGCAGGCGCCTCGCCGCCTACCGGGACGTGCTGGTGGCCGGGTTGGTGGTGGCCATTGTGATTCTCATCGTGGTTCCCATCCCCACGGCCTTGCTGGACTTTCTTCTGGCCTCCAGCCTGGCCTTTTCCGTCCTGGTGCTGCTGAACACCATGTTTACCACCCACCCGCTGCAGTTCTCGGTCTTCCCGTCTCTGTTGCTGGTGGCTACCCTGTTTCGCCTGGCCCTGAACATCTCCTCTACCCGCCTGATCCTGAGCCAGGCCTACGCCGGCCGGATTATCGACGCCTTCGGCAGTTTCGTGGTGGGCGGCAACCTGGTGGTGGGTCTGGTGATCTTCGGTATCATTACCATCATACAGTTCGTCGTCATCACCAACGGCGCCGGCCGGGTGGCGGAGGTGGCGGCCCGCTTCACCCTGGACGCCCTGCCGGGGAAGCAGATGAGCATCGATGCCGACCTCAACACCGGTCTCATTACCGAGGAAGAGGCCCGTGCCCGCAGGCGGGAGCTGCAGCGGGAGGCCGACTTTTACGGAGCCATGGACGGCGCCAGCAAGTTCGTGCGCGGGGATGCCATTGCCGGGCTGGTCATCACCCTGATCAACATCGTGGGCGGGCTGGCGGTAGGGGTTTGGCAGCGGGGTTTTGCGCTGCAGGAAGCCATGGACCGCTACACGATACTGACCGTGGGCGACGGTCTGGTCAACCAGATACCGGCGCTGCTGGTATCCACCGCCACCGGCATACTGGTCACCCGGGCGGGGGCTTCGGCCAACCTCGGCCGGGAGCTTTCCGGCCAGCTTACCGCTTTCCCGCAGGTCCTGGGCCTGGCGGCGGTCATACTGGCCGGCCTGGGTCTGGTGCCGGCGGTGCCGCCCTGGCCCTTCTTCATCCTGGCGGCGGCCAGCGCCTACGGCGCCTATACCCTGGCCAAGGAGGAGCAGCGGGAGAAGCTGCGGCCGGCGGCGGAGGCGGCGGCGGTGAGAAAACGGGAGCCGGAGAACGTGTTGCCCTTGTTCCAGGTAGAGCCGCTGGAAATAGAGATCGGCTACAATCTGGTGGGCCTGGCCGACGAGTCCCAGGGTGGCGATCTCCTGGACCGGCTGGGTGCGGTGCGGCGCCAGTGCGCCACCGACCTGGGGATATACGTGCGGCCCATCCGCGTGCGGGATAACCTCAGGCTGCCGCCCAACGGCTACGTGTTCAGGCTCCGGGGAGTGGAGGCCGCCCGGGGCGAGCTGATGCCCGGACACTACCTGGCCATGGCGCCGCCGGGAGTCCAGGGCGAGGTCCGGGGCGTGGCCACCAAGGAGCCCACCTTCGGCCTCCCCGCCTGGTGGATCTCCGAGTCCGAGCGGCTGGGGGCGGAGGCGGCCGGCTACACGGTGGTGGACTGCGGCACGGTCTTGATTACCCACCTTACGGAGTTCGTCAAGCGGCATGCCCATGAACTTCTGGGCCGCCAGGAGGTGCGGGAGCTTCTGGACGCAATAAAGGAAACCAACGCCGCCCTGGTGGACGAACTGGTGCCGGGGCTGCTTTCTCTGGGCGAGGTGCAGAAGGTGTTGCAGAACCTGTTGCGGGAGCAAGTGCCCATAAGGGACCTGGTTTCCATCCTGGAGGCTCTGGCCGACCACGCAGCGCGCAGCCGCGACCCGGATTATCTTACGGAAGCGGCGCGCCAGGCCCTGCGGCGCACCCTAACCCGGCTCTACGCTCCGGGAGGTAAGCTGGTAGCCATTACCCTGCACCCCAAGCTCGAGGAAACGGTGGCGGAAAGCATCCAGCCCACCCAGCAGGGAAGCTACCCCGTGCTGCCGCCGGAGGTCACCCGGCGCCTGCTGGACCGGCTGGGCAATTTGGTGGAGGAGGCGGTGCGCCGCAATCTGCAGCCGGTAGTGCTGGTATCCTCGCGGATCCGCCTGCCGCTGCGGCGCCTGCTCGAGCGCTTCATTCCCGGGGTGGTAGTGCTATCCCTGGCCGAATTGCTGCCGGATCTGGAAATCGAGTCTCTGGGGACGGTGGTGGCGGATTGAAGATCAAACGTTACCTGGTGAAGAGTATGCCCGAGGCCATGGCGCAAATCCGCCGCGACCTGGGCACAGAGGCGGTGATTATCGGTACCCGGAGGGTCCGGCAGCGGGGGGTTCGGGGGTGGTTCACGCCTCCCTGGCTGGAGGTGACGGCGGCGGCAGACACCCGGCCGCCCGAGCCCTCGTCCACGGCGCTGAAGCGAGAGGTAGAGGAGATCAAGGGCCTCCTGCAGAAGGTGAGCGGCCACCTGGGCCTGGCCGAGCCGGAACCCGACGCCCTGTTGCGCTGGCGGGACCTGTTACAGCAAATTGAGGTCAATACCGAGATTACCGAGAGGCTCTTGGAGGGTATGGAGGACAGTCTCCGTGGGTCAGGGGGCGAAGACGGCAATCTCTGGCGGGAGGAAATGGCCGAAAGGCTGGCCCGATTCCTGGCTCCCGCCTGGCCGGGCAAACCCCCGGGCCGGATCATGGCCTTCATCGGCCCCACCGGGGTGGGCAAGACCACCACCCTGGCCAAGCTGGCCGCGCGCTACTGCCTGCTGGAGAAGAAGAAGGTGGGCCTGGTAACCATGGATACCTACCGCATAGGGGCGGTGCAGCAACTGGCCATCTACGGAGAGATCCTGGGGGTCCCGGTGGAAACGGCCTTTACCCCCCAGGAGCTCCGGCAGAAGGTAGAGGCGTTCGGCGACCGCGACGTGGTGCTGATCGATACCGTCGGCCGCTCGCCGCGGAACGACCTGCGGCTGGCTGAACTGCGTGCCTTCCTGGATACGCTGCAGCAGGTGGACAGCTTCCTGGTTCTGAGTTGCACCACCAGGGCCGGGGACCTGGAGGAGGCGGTGGCCAGGTTCGGCCAGCTCCGGCCCTCCTGGCTCATTTTCACCAAGCTGGACGAAACCCGTTGCCGGGGTGCCATTGTGAACGCCGTGGCCAGTACCGGGTTGCCGGTGGCCTACATAACCAACGGTCAGAACGTGCCCGACGACATAGTGCGGACCGGTCCGGAGAGGCTGGCCCGGCTGATTCTGGGGGTGGACTGATGAGCGACCAGGCCGGCCGACTGCGAGAACTGGTGGCAACCGGAGTCCTGCCCCTTCGGGCCCTGGCCGTGGCCAGCGGCAAGGGCGGGGTGGGCAAGACCAACCTGGTGGTCAACCTGGCCCTGGCCCTGGGGCTGCGGGGCAGGCGGGTAGTGGTGCTGGACGGCGACCTGGGCCTGGCCAACGTGGACGTGATGCTGGGGCTGTGCCCGCGCTACAGCCTGTACGACGTACTGAAGGGTGAGTGCCGGCTGGAGGACGCCGTGCTGGAGGGTCCCGCCAACCTGCGGCTCATACCGGCCGGATCGGGCATAGCCGAGCTGGCGGATCTGGACGGCGGACAGAGGGTACAGTTGGTGAACAGCCTCCGCCGCTTCCTTGCCGGGGCGGAGTTTCTGCTCATCGATACCGGCGCGGGCATAGGCCGGGGGGTGATGAGCCTGCTCTCTACGGCCGACGAGGTCATAGTGGTGGTAACTCCCGAACCGACATCCTTGGCCGACGGCTATGCTCTGATCAAGGTTCTGGGGCAGGGACGCCTGCACTCCCGGGTTAACCTGGTGGTGAACCGGGCGGAGAGTGCCGCCGAGGCGCAGCAGGTGCTGCGACGCCTGGCCCTGGTGGTGAACCGCTTCCTGGACATAGAACTCCGCTATTTGGGCTTCGTCTACAACGATCCGGCGGTTCCCAAGGCCGTTGCCCGGCAGCAGCCGGTGGTGCTGAGCCACCCGCATTCCCGCGCCGCCCGGCAGTTCAACTATCTGGCCGGTCGGCTGCTGGAGGAGGAGGTTCCCCCGCAGGACGGGGGGTTCATGAGGCGCCTGTTACGGCTCTTCGGGTAGAGGACCGGCCGGCGGCCAGGGAGCCGGCTCTACAAGCAACAGGTGGAGTGCGCCGGAAGTAAAGCGAGGACAGGCTCGGGGCGGACGGCAGACGGAGGGGCGACCTTGGCTACGGGCAGCGGACTCTTGCGCGTAAACCAACGGGTGGAAATCCGGCGAGAGAACGAGGACCAAGGGTACCTAACCCTGGTGCAGGAGGTAAGAGAAGCAGATTTCGCCGTGCAGTTACCCATGCGGGGTGGCGTGGAGGTCCCGCTTTGGCCGGGAGAAGAGGTGCAGGTGTATGTGCCTACCAGCCGCGGGCGGTACGTATTCAGCACTAAGGTGCTGGAGCGCTATTACGACCGGGTACCCTTATGCCGTTTGGCCAAGCCTCGGGAGGTCACCCGGCTGCAAAGGCGCGAGTACGTACGCTGGCAGGTGGCCCTGGAGGTCCGCTACCAGGTAACCGACGACCCGGCTACGCCCCCTCCCAGGGCCAGGCTGCGCCAGCGGGGGCTCACCGTGGACCTCAGCGGCGGAGGGCTCCAGCTTCTGGTCCGGGAGCCGGTTTCGGTGGGGTCGTGGCTGTGGTTGGAATTCGAAATTCCCTACCGGGGAGGTCAGGAGTCGGTGCGGGCGTTGGGGAAGGTCCGGAGAGTACTGCCCCAAGAAGGGGAAGGACCCCCACGGTACCTCCTGGGGATATCCTTTGAGCGCATAGGGGACCGGGAGCGGGAAATGATTATCGCTTACATCTTTCATCGCATGGTGTCCGATCGCGCTCTCGTTCCGCCTGAGGAATGAGGGGGAGCCGGCGAGTGCAGGTAGACAAAGCCTTAAGAGAACGGCTTTGGGAGCAGTACCGGCGCGGGCGGGACGTCGAAACCCGACGCGAGTTGGTTCTGGCTTACCTGCCGTTGGTAAAATACCTGGCCGGACGCCTTAAACTGCGCCCACGGGTGGGGCTTACCGAGGAGGATTTGGAAGCCTACGGGGTGATAGGGCTGCTGGAGGCTCTGGAACGGTATGACCCCAACCGGGGGGCAGAATTTGAAACCTTCGCCCGGCGCCGCATCCAGGGCGCCATGCTCGACGCCCTCCGGCGCCAGGACTGGGCGCCCCGGTCGGTGCGCGAGCGCCTGCACCAGGTGGCCGGCGTCGTTCGGGTGATAGAACAGGAAAAGAAAGCTCCGGCGACCGACGAGGAGGTGGCCACGCGCCTGGGCTGGCCGGTATCCCGGGTGCAGGAGGCCTGGCTGGAGGCGCACGAGACTGCCCTTACCTCTCTGGAGGAGCTGCTTTTTCCGGGGGAAGGGCAGGACTCGTCCCGTCCGGCCGCCGACCCGGAGAGCCCCGATCCCGCCCGGGTTTACGAGGAAAACGAGCTGCGGGCCCTCCTGGCCCGGGCCCTGTCGGAGCTGGGTGATCCCGACCGCCTGGTGCTTAACCTCTACTACTACGAGGGCTTGACCCTGAAGGAGATCGGCGCGGTGCTGGGAGTGTCCGAGTCCAGAGCCTGCCAGCTGCGGGGCCGGGCGCTGCTGAGGCTGCGCGCGCGGTTGAAGGAGTGGGGCTACTAAGGTGGGTTATCTCTTGATCCTGCTGGGCCTGGCGCTGGTGGCCCTTACCTTTAGGTCGGCGCTGTTCGGACAGCGCGGCCCGGCGGAGGACCGGACGCGAGACGCTGCTGCCGTAGAGCCTGCGCCCGCGCCGGCGGCCTGGGAGCAGTTGATGGAGCGCCTGAGTGCGCTGGAAAGGCGCCTGATGGAAGACGCCGCAGAGCCTGCGGGGCCCGTACTGCCGCCCGAGGCCGCGGGGGAGGCGGCTCCGGAAGGAGGCGCCACGGCCTTCGACGAAGTATTGGCCCATACCTTGCGTGACGGCTGGCGGCAGGAGGTGTACGCCGCCTACGACGCCGGGGAGGACGTGGAGAGTATTGCCCGCCGTCTGGGTCGGGGAAGGGGGGAGATAGAATTAATCCTTCGGCTGCGCTCGGGCGCGTGAAGTACTGGTGGCCGGCGGCGTCCCGGATAGGGATGGGTATGGGCTTGGGTCTCATCGCGGCCGGAATCCTGGTGTTGAGCTTTCCGCCGTCGCCTCCTACGCGGCAGCAGATCGAGAGTCAGGCGCGGGCCCTGGGTATGGTTTACCGGGAAGAGGTGGTAGCCTGGGCGCCGGAGCCGGCGGCCACCCGGCCGGAGCCGGCAAAGGAGGAGGCGGCCGGAGGCCCGCGGGAGGTGGAGGTCTACATTCCTCCCGGGTTTACTTCTTCGCAGGTGGCGGAGCTTCTGGCCCGCCAGGGAGTGGTGCCTGAGGCCGCCGCGTTTGAGCGGCTGCTGCAGGAAAAGGGCCTTACCCGCCGACTGGCCGCCGGGTATCACCGCATCCCGGTGCCGGCAGAGGCCGAGGAGGTGGCGACAATACTTACGCGGAGCAGGAAGTCCAGGTGAGCAGTTATCGCCGGCACGAAGTTGCACCTAGCTTGCAAGTGAGAGGGCAAAAGCGGAGGGGATAGCTCATGTTGCGCGGACTGTATGCGGCCAATACCGCCCTGGTAACCCAGCAGATGGTGGAAACCGTAGTGGGCAACAACCTGGCCAATCTCAATACCTGGGGATACAAGGCGGACGCCGCAGCCTTGAGGAGCTTTCGCGAAGTGCTGCTGTGGCGGCTGGAGGGGTACGGGCAGAGCCCGGTGGGTACCGTGGGGCCGGGAGTGGCCGTAGACGAGGTAAGGACCGACTTTGAAACCGGTCCCCTGGTGTTTACCGGTCGGCGGCTGGACCTGGCGCTGGCGGGACCGGGATACTTCGTGCTCCAGGACGCCGCGGGGGAGGTTTACCTCACGCGCTGCGGGGCCCTGGCGGTGAACGCCCAGGGCTACCTGGTGACGGAGCACGGCCACCTGGTACTGGGCGAGGGCGGCCCCATATCTGTAGGTGCGGAAGAGGTGAGCGTGGGCGAGGACCGGGTGGTGCGGGTTGCCGGCGAAGCCGTTGGGCGGTTGCTGGTGGTAGATCTGCAGGGACAGGTGCCGGTAAAGGTGGAAGCGGGCCTGCTGCGGCCGCCGGACCGGGCCAACCTGGTGGCGTTGGAAACCCCGGTGAAGAGCGGTCACCTGGAGCAGTCCAACGTGGACGCGGTACGGGCCATGGTGGAGCTGTTGTCCGCCTTCCGGGCGTACGAAGCCGCGCAGCGGGTGCTGCGGGCGCAGGATGAAACCCTGGGCCGGTCCATAGAGGTAGGGTCGCTACGCTGAGGAGGTGAGAGGGAATGGGACCCATCATGCGAACCGCGGCCAGCGGCCTTTACGCCCAGGCGACGAAATTGGAGGTGCTGGCCAACAACCTGGCCAACGTGCAGACCACCGGTTTCAAGTCCCGGCGTGTGGGCCTGGCCGATCTGACCTATCAGGAGCTTACCCGCTCCGGCTGGCCGGCCTACGGCGGCCGCGTGGGAACGGGTACGGCGGTGGCCGAGATTGGCCCGGACTTTGCCGGGGGCGCCCTGCTCGAAACCGGCCGACCCTTTGACGTGGCCGTGCTGGGATCCGGGTTCCTGGCCGTACAGCTTCCGGACGGCAGTCCGGCCTACACCCGGGACGGCCACCTGGTGCTGACGCCCGGCGGCAGGCTGGTGCACGCCGGAACCGGGTATCCGCTCCTGCCGGAAATTGCGGTCCCCGAGGAGGCGCAGCAGGTAAGCATCACGCCCGACGGCCGGGTGTGGGCCCGGACGGCGGAGGGCGAACCCGAGGAAGTGGGCCAGATCTGGCTGTACCGGTTTGTCAATCCTCAAGGCCTGGTGGCCCGGGGCGAGAACCTGTGGCTCGCCGGGGAGCTGAGCGGTGAACCGGAAGTGGCCGCGCCGGGAACCCCGGGCTGGGGTAGCCTGGGGATCGGACAGCTCGAGGCCAGCAACGTGGACGTGGCGGAACAAATGGTAGAAATGCTGTTGGCCCAGAGGGCGTACCAGCTCAACGCCCGGATGATTACCACGGCGGACGAAATGTGGTCCTTGGCCAACGATCTCCGTCGCTAGCGTTGCCGGTACCGCGGAGGGCCAGGGCTAATGGCAGAGGACTCCAGGGACCATGCCAGAGAGGTGAAAGTGGGAATAGCCCAGTGGAAGGTGGCCAAGGCGCCCTACCGTTTGATCACTTTGGGTCTGGGCTCCTGTGTGGGCGTGGCCTTATACGACCGCCAAGCCCGCGTCGGGGGTATGGCGCACGTCATGCTGCCGGATAGCTCGCAGTTCGCCAACCAGCATAATCCGGCAAAGTTTGCCGACACCGCCCTCCCGGCCCTGCTCGAGGAGATGCTGCGCTGGGGTGCCGGCCGGCAGCGCCTGGTAGCGAAGCTGGCCGGAGGAGCCCAGATGTTTAACTCCCAGGGCGGCGGCCCCTTGTTGAATATCGGGCCACGCAACGTTGCCGCCGTCAAGGAAACGCTGCAGCAATTGGGAATTCCCGTTTCCGGCGAGGATTGCGGGGGCAGCATGGGTCGGACCATGATTCTGGATACGGAGACCGGTGCCGTTTACATAAGGGCTATCGGCCGACCGGTACGGAGCCTGTGACAGCGCATGGGGTTGAGACAACGTTTTCCGGGAGAGGGAGACCATGGACTTTGCGGAGTTTCGGCAGGCGGTGAACGCCAGTTTCGGTCTGGTCCTGGACGGCTATAAGGAAAAGCAGCTCAGACGCCGGATCGACACCCTGATGCACACTCTGGACCTAAAGGATTATCGGGCCTACTACGAGCTGCTTTTGCAGGACCCTCAGCAAAAGAAGCGCTTTTTGGATCGCATCACCATCAACGTTTCGGAGTTCTTTCGTAACCCGGAAATCTTCGGCTACCTGGAGAAGGAGATCCTGCCGCAACTGCTGGCGGAGAACCGGAACCTGCGGGTATGGAGTGCAGGCTGCGCCAACGGAGCGGAGCCGTACTCTCTGGCCATACTGTGTGCTGAACAGAATCCCGCCGGCGGCCACCGTATCGAGGCCACCGACGTGGACGAGGGAGTGCTGGCCGAGGCCCGGGCCGGAGCCTACCGGAAGGAACTGCTGCAGAACGTTTCCCCGCCGCGCCTGGCGCGCTACTTTGAACCGCGCGATGGGGTGTACCTGGTCAAGGAGGAGCTGCGGCAGGCGGTGAGCTTCCGGCGCCACGACTTGCTGAAAGACCCTTACGGCCAGGGTTACGACCTCATCGTGTGTCGCAACGTGGTCATTTACTTTACCCGCGAGATTCAGGACCGCCTGTATGCCCAATTCTTCCGCGCCTTGCGGCCCGGCGGGGTACTGTTCATAGGCGCGGCGGAAACCATTCTCCAGTACCGGCAGCTGGGGTTCGCCAGGCTGGCGCCCTGGTTTTACCGGCGGCCGGCCTAACCTGGGGCTGGAAGAGGTGGGAACGTGGACGTCTGGAACGGTCTGAGCAACCTTCAGGTTGACGCCATCCGCGAAATCGGCAACATCGGGGCCGGCAGTGCCGCCACCGCTCTGGCGCAAATGATGAACCAGCGCATACAGATGAGCGTGCCCCGGGCGGGAGTCATGCCCCTGGAGGACATAATCCGCCTGGTGGGAGGCGAGGAGGAACCGGTGGCCTGCGTCACCACGGTGGTGACCGGGCAGGCTCCTTCTCTGGTGCTGTACCTGCTGTCTGCCTCTGCCGCCTTCGGCCTGGTGGATCTGCTCCTGGGGCGCCCCTCCGGCAGTACTACCGATTTGGGAGAGATGGAGAAGTCGGTGCTCTCCGAAGTAGGGAATATACTTACCGGGTCTTTTCTCACCGCTTTCTCCCAGATGACCGGTCTTTCCCTGCTGCCCTCGGTGCCCGTGCTGGCGTTCGACATGCTGGGGGCGGTGATCAGCGCTGCGCTGGTGGAAGGAGGTTACTACGAGGACCGAGTACTGGTTATTGAGACCGTATTCTCCGGGACAAACAGCTCCATTTCCAGCCATTTCTTCCTTGCTCCGCAGGCAGGAAGCCTGGAAGCGATCTTGAAAGCCGTGGGCCTGGCCTAGAACTCGGTGTTGGGGGTGTGAGTTTTGGGTAAGCGGGTGTTAATTGTGGATGATGCCGCCTTCATGCGCATGATGCTTAAAGACATACTTGCCAGAAACGGGTATGAGATCGCCGGTGAAGCGGAGAACGGCCAGCGGGCGGTGGAACTGTATCGGGAACTCAGGCCCGACGCCGTCACCATGGACATTACCATGCCGGAAATGGACGGTATTACCGCGGTCAAGGAGATCAAGAAGCTGGACCCCGAGGCCAGGATCGTGATGTGCAGTGCCATGGGCCAGCAGCTGATGGTCATGGAAGCCATCCAGGCCGGGGCGAAGGATTTCGTGGTAAAGCCGTTTCAGCAAGAACGGGTGCTCCAGGCCCTGGAAAAGGTCCTGGGATAACCCCGGCTAAGGAGGATCGCCATGCCCAGGGAAGTACTCAGCCAGGAAGAGATAGACCTGCTGCTCAAGGCACTGGCCACCGGGGAAGTGCGGGCCGAGGAGGCCATGGGGCGCCAGGAAAGGCAGGAGGCCAATCCCTACGACTTCCGGCGCCCGAACAAGTTTTCCAAGGAGCAGCTGAACACCCTCTTTATGATCCACGACAATTTCGGCCGGCTGGTGTCCAATTTTCTCTCGGGGTACCTGCGCACCAGCGTTCAGGTTAAGATCGTTTCCGTGGATCAGGTAACCTATGAGGACTTCCTGGTTTCCATCCCCATGCCCACCCTGATTACCGTATTCAGCCTGGCCCCCCTGAAGGGTACGGCGATCCTGGAAACCAGCCCGGCCTTTGTTTTTCCGATTCTCGATCTGCTGTTGGGCGGGAGCGGGTACATGCCCCAGAGGGCCCGCGAGTTGACGGACATCGAGATGGGGGTTTTGCGCCGGGTTAACGCCCGGATTCTGGAGCAGCTCCGGTACGCCTGGGGCGATCTGGTGGGTTTCGAGCCGCGCATCGAGTTTTTGGAAACCAATCCGCAGTTCAACCAGATTCTATCGCCCAACGAGACCGTGGGCGTGATTACCTTCACCACTCAGGTAGGTGAGGTCCAGGGACTGATCAACCTGTGCTGGCCGTTCATCAGCTTGGAGTCGGTGGTGGGCAGGCTCACCGCCCGGTATTGGTTTGCCGCCCAGGAGGCGGAGGACGCGGAAGCCTCCCGCGAAACCCTGGAGCGGCTTATGGAGGAGGTTCCCTTGGAGCTGGCAGTACGCGTGGGTCAAACCCGGATCAGTTTGCGGGAGTTCCTGGAGTTGGAGCCGGGCGATGTGATCCCGCTCGAGCGCTCGGTGCATGAGGACCTGGAGTTCATGGTGGGAGATCGCCCTTATCTTTTGGGCCAGCCCGGAGCCGTGGGCAAGAAACTGGGGCTCTTGCTGACCGGCTGGGCGGGCCAGGAGGAAAGAGCCAGTGAGTGAGCAGGATTTTCTCTCTCAAGAACAGGTAGATGCCTTATTGCAGCGGGCTTATGCCCAAGCACCCCAGCCCGAGGGGGAAATGCCGAGCCTGAACGAAATGGAGGCCGACGTTCTAGGGGAGATAGGGAACATCTCCATGGGCTCCGCGGCTACGGCCCTTTCGGAGATTCTCGGGCACAAGGTCACAATTACCACGCCCAGGGTGGAGATCACCACTCCGGAAGACCTGTTCAGCTCTTTCCAGGTACCCTACGTGATCGTCACCGTGGAGTACACCGGCGGGCTGGTGGGCAGTAACCTGCTGATCATCAGGGTTACGGATGCCGCGGTAATCGCCGACCTCATGATGGGAGGAGGAGGGAAACCGGCGGAGGAATTGACCGAAATCGGGCTCAGCGCCGTGGCCGAGGCCATGAACCAGATGATCGGCTCGGCGGCTACGGCCATGTCTTCCATGTTCGGTCGGGCGGTCACCATTTCTCCTCCCCGGGTAGCCGTGTTTCGGGATCAAGAGGAGACCGGCGAGGCCCGGCGTTACTACCCCTGGGCGCCGGACGACCAGGTGGCCGTGGTGCACTTCCGCCTTACGGTGAACGATCTCCTGGACAGCGAGCTGATACAGGTAGTCCCGGTTGAGGTGGCCAGGCAGGAGGCCGAGCTTCTTCTGAGGCCGGCGGCCCAGGAGGCACCGCCTGCACCTCCGGCCTCGGCTCCACCGGATTCGCCTCCCCAGGACCCGGACGCTGCCGTTCCCGCGCCTGCCGGCGAGACCGAACCGGCAGCCCGGCCCGCCGGGCCACGCAATCTGGATCTACTCCTGGATATCCCCTTGGAGGTCTCGGTAATCATAGGCCGTACCCGCAGGCCGATAAGGGATGTCTTGAACCTGGTGCCGGGGTCGGTGGTGGAACTGGACAAGCTGGTGGAAGAGCCGGTAGAGATCCTGGTCAACGGTACCCTGGTGGCAGAGGGGGAAGTGGTGGTGGTGAACGAGAATTTCGGCGTGCGCATCACCAAGATCGTGGATCCCTCGGAGCGGCTCAAGTACCTGCGTTAGGGGGGCGGGGAGCCTACTTTCCGGCGAGGTTGCGTTCGGCAATCTCAATGGCCTTTCTAACCAAGTTGCCGCACTCTCGGGAGGGAACTGCGCCCCAGCCCTCGGCGGCTACCAAATGGGCAACGCCCAGTTCCTTGGCCAGCTCCCACTTGAGCGCCTCCGACATGAGCCCGCCGCGCCGCCTGCTCAAAGGGATACCCCCTTTTCGGTTTACGGCCGGCTCACCCGCCCGAATCCATTATGCGTGCCTCGGCCCCGGGCCTATGCTATAATATTTTTGTCAAATTACCGGTGGGCGAGAGGACGGTCAAGTATGATTCGTCGGGTTTCGGTGTTGCGCGTTAATCAATCCCAGCAGACTACCGGAATTGATCACGTCGTCGAAGAAGCGGCCGTTACCATACACCTGAACGGTGAGGAGGTAGTCACCCTGCTTTGCTCACCCCGGAACCGGGACGAATTGGGAGCAGGGTTCTTGTTCATGCAGGGAATACTGCGTGAGCGGGAGGAACTGGTGCGAGTTGAGGTGGACGAGGAGAAGGGGCTGGTTCGGGTGCACAGCCGGGAGGGTCGCCCTCTGGCGGCGCACGGCCTGTTCAAGCGGGTAATCGGGTCCAGCGGCGGTCGAGGCTTTCAGAGCGGGGGAGATCGGCCGGCGTCCGAGGTGGCCGCCGGAGGCGGCTCCTTTTCTGCCGAGGCGATCATGGAGTTGGCGGCGCGCTTTGAAACCGCCAGCGAGGTGTACCGCCTCACCGGCGGGGTGCACAGTGCCGCTCTGGCTACGGAGAAGGAGATCCTGGTTTTTCGGGAAGACATTGGCCGGCACAATGCGATAGACAAGATCGCCGGGTATTGTCTCATGAACGGCATTACTACCGCCGACAAGCTCTTGTTCACTACCGGCCGGGTGTCGTCGGAGATCCTCTCCAAGGCCGTGCGCCTGGGGGTCCCCTGCCTGGTATCCCGGGCGGCGCCCACCAGCGTCGCGGTAGCCGGTGCCGAGGAACTGGGGATAACCCTCATCGGTTTTGTCCGGAGCGACCGCTTCTCGGTGTACAGCCGCCCGGACCGGGTCCGGATGGGCGGCTGACCCGACCTCTTACCTCGCATCGGGGCAGGCCGTCTCGGGCCGAAGCGGCGGAGCCGGCCCGCCCCGCCGAAGTTGGCGTACCTGTCTAATGCAGGCGCACGTTTTCCCCGCCGTGGCGGCGCAGTACCGTCGCCGCCTGGTCGGCCCGGTTGGCGTCGGAGCGCACCGATACCAGGGTCTTGCCCTGACGGACGTCCTCTTCGTAGCGGCGGCCTTCGGCCTCCGGGATTCCCCAGTCGATGAGGCTGCCGGCCAGCCCGCCGGTAGCCGCGCCGGAAAG
The DNA here is from genome assembly GCA_024653205.1 of Clostridia bacterium. Classification (NCBI taxonomy): domain Bacteria; kingdom Bacillati; phylum Bacillota; class Clostridia; species Clostridia bacterium. The sequence continues at coordinate 68,278 of JANLFO010000011.1, forward strand.
GGCGGCGGCAATGGGTCCGGCGGCGATTATGGGGCCCAGACCGGGAATGGCCAGGGCTCCGGCTCCCAGGGCCAGTCCGGCCAGGCCGCCCAGGACGCCGCCCGTGGTGGCTCCCTCGGCCACGCTACCGCCTCCCTCCTGATCCGACTGGTCGCCTTTGGCCACTACCGAAATCTCCCGGGAAAACCCGAGGCCTCTCAGGTCGTGGACTGCTGCCTCTGCTGCCTCTCGAGAGGTAAAAGCGCCGATGACCGTCTTGTCCAAAAGGTTTCCCTCCCTACTGGTTTGGGTGCACAACTTGGTGACGTGGATAGTATGCCCCGAACACGGGCTCAATCACGACCGGCCGGGATGGGTTCCGGCTCCGGACGGAACTTCGCGGCGCGGGGAACGCCTAGGGCCTGCGCGGCCGCTTCCGAAGCCATGCGGCCATTAGGGGGGTAAAGGGAAGGGCGGCCAGGGAGCAGGCCGCGTTGAACAGAAGGTGACCGGCGGCCACCCGGCCGCCGGGTGAGGCGCTGATCCCTTCCAACAGGGCGGTAAAAGAAGGGACGAGGGGCAGAAAGACCAGCGCGCCCAGGGCGTTCAGCAACAGGTGGGCCAGGGCGACGCGGCGGGCGTCGGTGTTTCCCCACAGGGCGGCCAGGAGGGTGTCGGTGCAGGTACCCAGGTTGGCCCCCAGAACCAGGGCAACGGCCGCAGGCAGGGTGATCAGGCCGGCTTCGGCCAGGTTCACGACGGCGCTGATGAACAGGGTGCTGCTCTGCAGCACGGCCGTGGCCGCCACACCGGCAACGAAGGCAGGGAGGACCCCGCTTCCCCAGCCTTCAAGCAGGCGGGCGAAGGCGGCGGTGCGGGTCAGGGGGGACAGGCCCAGGGAAAAGAGGTACAGGGCGGAGAATATGAGGCCCAGGCCGCAGACGGCCAGGGCCAGGTAGCGGTAGCGGCCCCGGAGTACCAACCCCGCCAGGGCGCCGCCGACGGCCAGGGGCAAGCCCAGGTCCACCACGTCCCAGGCCGCAAACTGGACGGTAACGCAGGTGCCGATGTTGGCGCCCAGCACTATTCCCAGCGCGTTCTCCAGGGGCAGCAGGCCGCCGCCGACCAGGGCGACGGTAGCCACGGTTACCGCACTGCTGCTGTGCAGGAGCGCTCCTGCCGCCGTGCCGAGTACCAGGCCCCGCACCGGGTTCGAAGTGGCCCGGAGGAGCAGGGTTTCCAGGCGCCAGGCGCCGGCCCGATAGAGGGAGGAGGTCAGCCGCAGGCCGGCGAACAGAAACAGCAGAGCCGCGCCCACGTACAGGGGCCAAAAGCCGTTGTCAATTCCCACGTTATTCTGCCTCCGATCGGCCGCGGCCTTAGCGCGGCGCTTCCACCGTCTCTATCGCCGGACCGTCCCTGTGCCGCTTGATTCCTATGCCTTCAGGCGGGGATTTATATTGCCCGGGATAATCGGGAGCAGGAATCGGTTCCGGAACGGCGAAACTGGTTCCCAGATTGCCGTCTTCGGCCCGGGTTGCGGCGCGGCCGGAACTCGGGCCGCGGGAGATGAGGTGGCCCATTTTGGCAGCAGGTCTGGCGGATTACCACGTGCACCTCTTGGGGCACGGCGAGGGGCGGCTTACCGCCGAGTACCTGGCGGAGTTCGTGCAGCGGGCCCGCAGCCAGGGACTGGAAGAAATAGGGCTGGCCGACCATGACGACTTCCTGGAGGTTTTAAGGCCTCTTTTCGCTTCGCGGGACGGGGGATGGCCCTCGGACTATCCCGTTCGGCTGGGCCTGGAGGTAAGTTACCGGGCCGGCCGGGAAGAGGAAATCCGGCGGCTGGCCCGGGAGTTCCGGTTCGACTATCTCATCGGTTCGGTGCACGATCTCGACGGCTGGCCCTTCGATCACCCGGACTATGTGGAGGGCTACGCGGGCCGGGACGCGGACGAACTGTACCGCCGGTACTTCTCTGCGGTGGTCCGGGTGGCGGAGAGCGGCCTGTTCGACGTCATCGGCCACCTTGACCTGATCAAGGTCTTCGGCTGCCGCAGCCGCCGGCCGGCTTCGGAGTTGGCGGAGGCGGCGCTGGAGGCGGTCAGGACGCAGGGTCTGGCGGTGGAGGTGAATACCGCGGGCCTCTTCAAGCCGGCGGGAGAAATCTATCCCGGACCCGAGTTGCTGCGGGCCTGCTTTGACCGGGGTATTCCCATTACCTTCGGTTCGGACGCCCACCGTCCGGAGGAAGTGGGCCGCAGTTTCGCGCAGGCGGCGGAGCTGGCCCGCCGCGCGGGCTATCGCCGCTACGTGCGTTTTCGCGCCCGCCGGCGCGTCCTGGTGCCCCTATGAACAACGAACCGCCGGCCCCGGCCCGGTCGAAAGGCAAACCGAGCGCGGATGGCGCCCGGCGGTGCAAAGACCGTTAATGACCGTTAAAGAAAGGAGAAGACGGGTTGGGGACGCTGATCGGACTGTTGGCCGCCTCCTGGGTGGTGAGCCTTTCCGGCGCGCTGATGCCGGGCCCGCTGCTCACCGTGGCCATCAATCACAGCCTTCACCGGGGCGTCGCGGCCGGACCGTTGTTGGTGCTGGGGCATGCCCTTCTGGAGCTGGCCATGGTGTTGGCGCTGCTTTCCGGATTGGCCCACCTCTTGGCCGTTCCCCAGGTAGAGCTGGCCTTGAGCCTGGCCGGAGGGTTGGTGCTGGGGTACATGGGATGGGGGCTGCTGGCGGCGGCCAAGAGTCCTCCGTCGCCCCTGCCCTGGGAGCAGCCGAAGGAAGGCGAGCGGGACCCGGCAAGGGCGGGGCTCCTGTCTCCGGTTTGGGCGGGAGTGGTTACCAGCGTGGTCAACCCCTATTGGGAGCTCTGGTGGGTGAGTATCGGGGCGGCGATGCTGGTTCAGGCCCGGGTGGCAGGTACCCCCGGGGTGGCCGCATTCTACTTGGGCCACATATTGGGCGACCTGGCCTGGTACACACTGGTGGCGGCGACAGTAGTCCTGGGGCGGCGCTGGCTTAACCGGCGCGCCTACTCGGCCCTCATGGGCGTATGCGGGCTTTTCCTGGCCGCCTTTGCCGTCTACTTCTTCCTCCACGGGGTGAAGTTGGGGCACGCCCTGTGGCGGTTCTGACCTCGGCCGGGCGGCCCGCGGGCGACTGCCCGGAAGCAGGCGATTCTCAATCGGGGCGCTGAGTTATCCCCAGTTTGTCTCGGGGGAGTGCTGGTTTGCCCCTCGTACCGGTCGCTTAGCCGACCGAACTAGGGTTCGACCTTCGCGCTTCGGCCGGCTTCCCGCGCAAGAACCCGTCCATGGCGCCGGCGCGGCTCCGGCCATCCTTGGCCTCCGACCGGCCTCCGCGCTCGCTCTCACCTAGTTCGGTACCCGGCACGCTTTAGGTACTCGGGCAAAACCAGCACTGCCCTCGAAAAAGTGGGGATCCGTCAGATCGGGGCGGCGTTGACCCCGCCGGTTACCGGTGCTAGCATGGAGGTGCTAGCAGAGAGCGGGATGGGTACCGGTTGAGGAGCTGGTACCTATCCGGGGTAAGAGCGTGCTTGAGCCCAGACGGGGGGTGAGGGCCGGGAGGCAGGCCCGGGCGAACTATGACCAAGATAGTGGCCGTGGCCGGCAAAGGGGGCACCGGCAAGACCACCTTTGCGGCGCTGACTCTGAGGTACCTGACGGAAAAAGGGGCCGGGGCCTTGCTGGCCGTGGACGCCGACCCTAACGCCAATCTTCACGAGGCCCTGGGGGTCACGGTCTCCACGGTGGTGGCGGACATCCTGGACGATTGCAAGGACGGCACCCGGATTCCGCCGGGTATGAGCAAGGATCTCTTCATCGAGTACCGCCTTCAGCAATCGCTGGTAGAGGGGGAGCATATCGACCTCTTGGTAATGGGCGGCCCGCAAGGCCCGGGCTGCTACTGCTACCCCAACGACCTGCTGCGCCGGTATCTGGAGCGGCTGGCGACCAACTACGATTTTCTGGTAGTGGATGCCGAAGCCGGCCTGGAGCACTTGAGCCGCCAGACCATACCCCGGGCGGACTTTCTCTTCGTCATGAGCGATGCCACCGTTCGGGGGGTGCGCTCTGCCGGCCGGATCCGCGCCCTGGTTCAGCACCTGAAGACGCCCATCGAGCGTATGGGACTGGTGATAACCCGGGCGGCGGACGGGTTAGAACCGCTGCAGGCGGAAATCGCCGCTACGGGGCTGGAGCTTCTGGGGGTAATTCCCTGGGACGAGGAAATAGAACGGCGTGACCTGGAAGGGCAGCCGCTTCTAACCCTACCCGTTGAGGCGCCTTCGGTGCGGGCGGCGTCTGCCATCCTGGAGCGGGTAGGGCTCGGAAAGGCCGGGCGCAGCGCTTCATAGCTTTCGATTTTCGGGGAACAATACATCCGGACACGGGTAAGGGGCAGGTGAAGGCGGTGGGCCGGGTGGCGGAAATGGGGCGCTGCACCGGCTGCGGCAAATTGTTCCATCGGCGCAAGCTTCAACCGGTGCCGGACGCCCTGGAACTTCGTACTCTTTGTCCCAGCTGCTATCACCGTTATCAGTGCCTGCAATGGGGCTGCTGGTAGAGACGATCAGGGTCAGTCCACCGTCCAGTGGGGGACATCTACCAGGGGTATCTCGGTTTCCGGTTCCTTGGGGGGAACCAGATAGTAGATGACGGCGGTTTCGTCGCATTGGTGAAAGCGGTCGCAGTAGATGCACTCCTTCCAGACCTTCTGGGGGAGTCTTTCTTTCTTGACCACTACAAAGCCGCATTTCTCGAAGAAACCCGGCTTGTAGGTCAGGGCGAACACCCGGGCCACGCCCAGTTGACCGGCCTCCCGAAGCAGGTGCCGTACCAGGTCGCGGCCGATCCCGTGCCCGGCCAGATCGCGCCGCACGGAAAGAGACCGGATTTCCGCCAGATCGTGCCAGAGAATGTGAAGACCACCGGTGGCCACCACCGGCCCATCCGGTGGTTGGTAGGCCACGGAGAAATCGCGCACGCTTTCGTAGAGTTCCATCAAAGGCCGACGGAGCATCAGGCCCTCGCGGGCATAATTGTTGATGAGCCGGTAAATCTCCGGAACATCGATAAGGGTGGCCTTGCGATAGGCTATCATCTTCCTCCTCCCCCGCCTTAGCTTCCCATTGTATCATGCCCCGGCCGCTCAGTCGAGCGGGTGGGCTTCTGACGTATCCCCACTCGTATAATTTGACCTGCAGGTTATCAAGAACCCAACGTAGGCATCTGGTAGAGGGTACTTGATAACCCGGTGTGCCTTTGCGAAGATCAACATGGGTTGGTCCGGGGTCACT
>JANLFO010000012.1 GCA_024653205.1 Clostridia bacterium
GCAGCTCCTCGGTGCCCATGCCGCCGCCGGGAATGACCTCGCAGCCGATCTTTTCCGCCCCGTAGTGCCCCTGCCAGAAGGCGGTGTTCACGTTGTACACAAAGGGGATGAATACCCGGTCCGAGGGCCGGAACCCCGCCCCCCAGAGGATGTACGACCAGCACTCCAGACACCATTCCCAGTCCTCCCAGGTGTCCGGCTGGTAGATGGGCTGGCCGGTGGTGCCGCTGGTCTGGTGAAATTCCACCACCTTTTCAATGGGCACGCACAGGCTCTTGCCGTAGGGCCAGGGGTCCTGGCACTGGGCTCCCCGGTAGTGGGCCTTCTCCGCCATGGGCACGCGCCGGATGTCCTCCCAGGTGCGGATGTCCTCCGGCTTGATGCCGGCGGCATCGTACATGGCCCGGTACATGCCCGAATGCTCGTAGGCCCAGGTGAAGATCTCCTTGAACTTCCTGAACTGCCACTGCCGCAGCTTCTCCCGCGGCATGGTCTCCAGCACCGGGTTCCAGTAGATTTGGTCGGACAGCATGAGACATACCTCCCGTACTCTCGGGCCTAAATCGACTTAAAAGGTAATTCGGGCGGCAGCCGCGTCAAAGTAGTCAGCACCTTCCCACCGCTTGAAAAGATTATGCTCCAGACCGAATTGGTCGAGTACCTTGCCCACCGTCTGATCTATCAGGTCCTCTATGGTTCGCGGTTGGTGGTAGAAGGCGGGCATGGGCGGAAGGAGTACGGCGCCGGCTTGAACCACCCGGACCATCAGTTCCAGGTGGCCCAGGTGAAGAGGAGTCTCCCTCACCACCAGTACCAGTTTCCGTCTTTCCTTGAGCATCACGTCTGCCGCCCGGACCAGGAGATTATCGTTGTAGGAATTGGCTATGGCGGAGAGAGTCTTAATGGAACACGGAGCTACTATCATCCCTCCCGATATGAAGGAACCGCTCGCCGGGGCCGCTCCCACGTCCCGCACATCGTGGACGTAGCAGGCCAGCTTTCTGACTTGCTCAGGAGTATAGCTGGTCTCAATCAGGATGTTTCGCTCTGCATGCTGAGTCATAATGAGGTGGGTCTCCACCCCTAAGGCGGAAAGCACCTGCAGGGTCCGGATTCCGTACACGCTTCCGGTGGCACCGGATATTCCCAGAATGAGCCTCATGAGTTACGGCCTCCTTGGAGGTGGCGTTTCCATATGCCTTCTGCCTTGGCTACGGCCGACGGATGGGGTACGGCCCGTCTGAATCTCTCCGTTTCGGCCTCGGGCTTGGTGGCGTCCACGATAACCTTGGCGGTGGATGAACCGTCAGATGCGGGATCGATCGGATAGCCGGGCAGCCGGGGTAACACGATGATATCTTCATCGGGCCGACACCGGGTGGCCGCCGCCCAGGTCACATCTTCCGGCGAATGAACGTCTACGTCGTCGTCTACTACCGTCACCTGTTTGAGCCGAGGATCCAGGGAGAGAGCCAGCAGCGCCGCCTGCCGTGCCTCTGCCTTGGTTTTCTTCTTCAACGACAATGCCCCGTGAAAACCGCAGGTTCCGGGAATGAGGGCAAAACCGCAGAACCCGGGTAGCGCTTCCCTCAGCCGGTGAATGAGCTCCGAAACCGAGGAAAGGCCTACTATCGTTTCCGCTTCATCGGTACCCGGAACGATGGCCTGGTAGATCGGTGCTTTCCTGTGACATATGGCGGTTACCTCTAATACCGGATTATCGAAGGTGAAGTAATAGCCGCTGGTCTCCCCGAACGGGCCCTCCTTCTCCCTGCGCCCGGGCACAATCCTGCCTTCTATGACCAGTTCGGCCGTTGCCGGTACCCGCAGATCTACGGTTTCGCACGGCACCAGTTCCACCGGTTCGCCCCGGAGGCTTCCGGCAATGGACATCTTGTCCGGTCTGTCCGGACCGACCGGGCTGCGGGTAACGGCGGCCAGCAGTACTGCCGGGTCCACACCCACGGCGATGGCTATTTCCAACCGCTCTCCGCAGCTTTCACGGCTTTCCAGCCAGGTGGCCAGTGGGGGGTTGGCCAGAAAGATCCCCAGCCGGTTGCCGCCTTTAAGCTGAATTCGGTGAATGCCGAGATGATACCGGCCGCTCGCCTTGTCCCGCGCGATGCACACACCGGCGGTAACGTAGGGTCCGGCGTCACCCTCGTGGAAGGTGGGTACGGGGAGATAATCCTTGAGGTCCAGAGGCGCCGTTATTACCACCTCTTTAACCGGTCCGGTGGGCACTTCCTTCGGAGGAATCGCCGAACACCTGCGCCGGAAGTACTCGGCGATGAGGTCTTCCTCGCCTACGCCCAGGGCCAGCGCTACGCGGCGACGCGTACCCAGGACATTCCCCACTATTCTCCAGCCCGGGTACCGCGCCACGTCCCGGAGGAGTACCGCCGGGCCGTTGCGCGGCCGGTAGCCCAGCACCGCGGCGGCCTCATACTCGGGGTCTACCGGTTCCTCGATTTCCAACAGTTCGCCGGGCAGGCCCGCCAATACCTTTAGGAATTCCCGCAGGTCGGTAAACGCCACCTCGTCCCCTCCCGTTCCCCGGTTATTGAGCCAGGAACTTCAGTGCCAGCTGCACCTGCAGGCGCGTGTCCGGGTCCTCCAGATCCAGCCCGGAAAGCTGCCGAATGCGCTGCAGCCGGTATCGGACCGTACTGAGGCTCATATACCCGGCGGCAGCCGTCTTCCTGAGGTTGCAGTTGTGCCGGTAATAAAGGGACAGCGTGTCAAGGAGGTTAAGGTTATGCGTGCGCTCGTACTCCAGGACCGGCCCGAGCAGCCGGCGCGTTGCTTGCTTTAGACCCTCGGGATCCAGCTCCACCCAGGCAAAGACGCCCAGATCCTGATACCAGGCTACCGGGACCTGGCCCATACCCGCGGCGGACATCTCCAGGGCCTTGCTCGCCTCCTTGAGTAACCGCGGAAGATCGGAGGCCTTCCCTCCCGGACCGCTTATCCCACCCCGGGCGTTGATCCCCTGGCCGTTAAGGAGCGCCAGCAACTCGGCCCCCACGGCGCCCATTCGTTTGCGCCCCTCGGTTTCATCCTTTTCCGTTCCCAGCACCACCAGCAGGCTGTCTTTTCCCCCGTCAACTACAAAGCCCTCGTACTCCAGCTCCTGAAATCGGTCTCTCACCGAGTTTAGGGCTTTCGCCAGGGCTCCGCAGGCCTCAGTGGTTCCGGCCTTCTCGCCAATCGGTCTTATCAGGAGCACGCGGTAGCCGGGTTCAAACCGAAGGCCGAGACGACTGGCTTCCGCCTCCAGGTGGGTCGGCGGCATTTCTCCCCCGCGAAGTAATCTTCTCAGAAAATCCATGCGCAGGCGGAGTTCTGCCTCACGGGCGGTGCGTTGCTTTACAAGCTCCAAGGACAACGCCATAGCCGCATTCTGCAGCAGCATGTGCTCGAGGCTGCCCAACCGGCCCTCCAGTAGCACGTGCAGGTGGCCCAACAGTTCCTTCCCGGCCACCAGAGGTATAACCATCTCGTGCTGGCCTTCGTGGCGACCAAAATACCGCGGCTGCTGCAGGGGCATGAGGCCAGCGGCGCCACGCTCCACGACACCGCCTACCTTGTGCGGAGGCTGGTCCGCTGGCCAACCTATCTGGATGAGGCCTTGCCCTAGCTCGTCCTCCACAAATATGGGCCGCCCTACAGTCTCGTGAATGCCCTGCCCGATGGCGGCTATGCCCTCGTTGTTCAGCACCAATTGACTCAGCCTGTGGTGGACCTCGAGATAGCTCTGCCAGGCCCGCTGCTGTTCCCTAAGGACGAGGTTGGCAACGTGCATTTCGGCAACTTTTTCCTGTAACCTCTGCTCGGCCTGCTCGCTCATTAGCGCTACCTCAAGCGCTAGTGCGCCGCAGCAACAAACCATTATCAGGTGCGGATACCGATCTTCCGCTACCTCGCCAGGGCGGAGGCCGGGAAGAGCGACTATCCCTACCAGGGTTCCTGCCGCCCGCAGGGGGATCAGGAGATTGGATTCCAGAAGTTGAGGCTCCTCCTGCACCAATAGGGCTTCCTCCAGCGCCACCGGATCGGTCGGATTATCGCCGCCGGCCCGCTTGGGGGAGAGGATTTCCGCCAGGCTTAGGACCAGATTCCCACATCTACCTTCTGGGGGGTGGTGATAGACTCTGTATCCCCTTCCTTCTCCGTCCCTTACCGCCATAATCCCCCGCGGAGCCCCTGCCAGGTAGCAAGCGCATTGCAGCAATTGGGCCGCCAGCTTCGAGCGGTCCAGAGTGTTGGCGAAGACTTGGATCGCTTCCCAGGTCTTCTTCCACCCGGCCCTTGGCATTGCGACACCACCTGAGGGTCTACCGTCACATACGGGAACGGACCCTGGCACTGGCTATCCCCGCCCCCCCACTTAATAACAGGAGCCGGCCTAGCTCCGCCCGACTAGGAGAAGTACCTTTCCGGTATTAACGGCACAACCTCTAATACCTGGATGGAATACACCTGCGGTGCCAGTTGCCCTTTTGGATAGCGTATTTGAAGCTCGTCCGGGTACTTCTTTGGATCCGAGGACACCAGGGCCCTAACCTGCTTGTAGCAGTACTTGTGCCTGCCCGGGGTAAGATCCCTTACCAGCAACGTCAGCTCTTCCTGCTCGCGTAGCTCGCCGAGGCTGTTAACAAAGGTATCGTAGCTGGCCATTCTTCCTTCCTCCTGTCCCACCTACAGCCCGTACTTCTTCCAGAGGGCCAGAACCTTGTCCTGCACATCCTGAGGATAGGCCGACCGGAAGGAAACCAGCTTTGGTCTCACGGTTAGTTCGTCCCAATCGTTGGGGAACAAGCAGTCGAACACTACCTTGTAGCCGTACGCCTTCACCCTTTCGTCAGGATACAGGAAGGGATAGAGTTGTGTCCCCGCGCCGTCCCAGAGGTGAATCCCCTTTCTTGGATGGCAGCGGGTGCACAGGGTATGGATCACTTCGTTGAGGTTGTATATATCCACAGTATCGTCCACGACTACCAGCATGTGGAACCAGGGACCCAGTTTGCTTCCGAACGCGAGTTGGGCTATCTGCGTGGCGATTCCGGTGTATGCCGGTTTCACGCCCACGATCATCATGTGGTGAGCCGAAATCGCGGGCATGTAGACGCCGGTGATAGGTAGACCTTGGCTGCGCAGGAGCTTCTCCAGTTCGAGCCCCAATGAGAAGGATCGCAGCAGTTGCCCTTCGTCGGTCGGCACGCCCATGCAGGATATCGTAGTAATGGGGTTGTCTCGGAAGGTGATGCACTTAACCAGGAAGGTAACCCGCTTGTCCCGGGGTGCCGTCCGGAAGCCGGTATACTCTCCAAAGGGCCCTTCTTCCAGTCGTACGTCCGGTAGGATAACCCCCTCAATAATGGCCTCCGCGTGGGCCGGTACCTCCAGGTCGCAGGTCTCGCACTTTACGAGTTCTATCGGCCGCTGCATGAGCATCCCCGTGAACTCCGGCTCCGGCACTGCGGCGGGAGCGGAGGCGGCAATGGCAGCCAGCGGGTCCGGGGCGATGACCGTGGCGAACGGCATTGGCTCCCCGCGGGGTACGTACTTGCCGAAGAAAACCTTACCCGCGTCCGATATGGGTAGGACTTGCCCGGTCATGAGCCGCGAATCGAACACCATTTGGCGGTACATGCCCCAGTTTACATCCCCGGTATCCGGATCTTTGGTTACTACAAAATGCCAGGTCCCGATGTACCGGCCACCGTCGCCGTCATGGGCCATGGGAGCCGGAAGCGCGCAAAGATCGGCGTCCTTACCCATGAGTATGTTCTGCTTGCAGGGCGCCTGAGATCGGTCCACCAGTACCGGAGCCACCGGTGCCCTGCCGGTGCGCCGCTGGTATTCGGCCGCGATCTCCGGGATAGGGCTCCCCGGTTCCAACCCGAGACAGATGGCCAGCCGCCGATAGCTGGCGAGAGGAGCCCCCAGGAAGCGGTGCCCGGGATAGTCCTTGATGTTCTCCATAAGAACGGCTGGGCCGCCCTCCTCGCAGGTCTTACGTACGATGGCTCCCGCCTCCAGATCCCAGTCAACTTGTTCGGTTATGCGCAGCAGTTCGCCCTTTGCAGCAAGAGCCTCGATGTATTCGCGGTTGTCCTTTACGGCCTGCATTCTGCTACCCCCTAGGCTGGTGTTTGTGGGGAGGCCACCCTCCGGCTGGTCTGTGCTCTATCCCCCTCGCCTGGGACCTCCCCGCTTCATCGCCCAGCTAACGCTCGCAGGAGGGATGATCTCCCCTGTTGTAGGCCTCCGCAGAGAGATTGGTTGGCCCCGATTATGTCCCGGTGCGTCACAATACCTGGGCTACCGCCGATCATCCCCAACCTTTCCTTTGAACCAACTCCACAAAGGCCTCCCACTTACCCTGTGCCCTTAAGATAAGCTCGGCCAGCTCTCGGACCACTCCTTTTCCTCCTGCGGCGTCGGTAACGTAGTGGGCTACCTCCTTGGCCTCCGCACAGGCGTCGGATGGGGCGACCGCAAACCCTGCCCGCTTCATCGCCGCCAAATCGATTATCTCGTCGCCCACATAGCACACCTGCTCATCGGTGAGTTGCAGCTCTTCAAGGAGCTCCTGGTATTTCCTTTCCTTTTCCTTGCTCTCATAGTAGCGCTTAATGCCGATATCCTTCGCCCGTGCCGCCACCAATTTAGACATTCGGGTTATGATGGCTACTTCAATGCCGTTAACCAGCAGAGCGTTTACCCCGAACCCGTCCTGGTGGGAAAAGGGGCGGTAACGGCGGCCGTCGTCGTCATAGAGCACCTCGTTGGAGGTCATGACCCCGTGGACGTCGAGGAGTACCAGTTTTACCTTTGCGGCCCGTTTAACGGCTTCTTCCTTGACCTTTACCATGTCATCTACCTCCCAAAAACGTGATGGTTCAGTGATTCTCCGTGGGGCACGGTCTAGGCCAACCCGTACTCGGACCAGCGGGCCTTTACCTTGGCCACTGTAGCCTCGTCCAGGCGCACCTCAACCGGCCTCTTTTCGCCCCATTCGAAGGGTATGGTAGCGTCGATAATGATGCGTGAGGTGATGAGCTTGTCGCCGTTTGGGTCCAGAGCCGGATCCAGAGGAGTGGACCGGCCGCGCTTGATGATCTCCGTGCCCCGCATGGGGTCGTAGCGCACGGCCAAAGCCCACCATACTCGGTCCAGGTCGTCGGGTTCGATGTCGTCATCTACCACGATGATCCCCTTGGTCCCGTAGTTGCAGGTGTGGGTGGCCAGGATGGCGTCGGCGACGTGGGCCGAATGCCCGGGATAGGCCTGCTTTACCGAAGCAATTACCCAGAAGCGACCGGCCGCCTGAGGGGGAATGAACACGCCTTTTAGGCCGGGTATCTTCATCCTTTCCAGTTCGGTCCACAGGGTGGCAGTGCGGGTGAAGGCCAGAAGCATCTGCTGGTCGCCGACCGGCCGTCCCACCGAAGTGGCCCAAAGGATGGGATCGTTGCGGTACATAACCCGCTTGACCAGCATCCACGGTTTCTTGATGGGTTTTTTGAGCTCGTCGGTGTAGTAGCCGGTGTATTCCCCGAACGGCCCCTCCGTCCGCCACTTCTCGGGGTCCGGTTCGATTTCCCCTTCCAGGATGAGCTCTGCCTTGGCCGGCAGCGGCAATCCGGTCAGGTCGCTGATAAATACCTCGACCGGCTCCCCTCTGATGGTGCTGGCCACGTCGTATTCACTGGCTCCCTCGTGCATGCCCGCACCGGCCATGAGCAGTACCGGGTCGGCACCGATTATTACCGCCGCCGGACACGGCCTTCCCAATTTCTTGTATTTGCGCAAGATTCTTTCTCCGCGTTTGCCCGGCAGCATCTGCACGCCGATGCTGTTGCGGTCAAACATCTGCATCCGGTAGGTCCCGAGGTTGATCTCCCCCGTTTCCGGATCCTTGACCACCGCAAACACCGCCGTGCCGATGTAGCGGCCGCCGTCCAAGGGGTAATAGAAGGGTACGGGGAACTCCTCCAGGTTTACCTCATCGCCGCTCCGTACGTTTTCGGTTACCGGCCCGCCCTCTACTTCTCGGGCACGGATGACCTCCTTAATGGCGCGCTTGCTCCACTGCTTGGCCAGTTCGCACAGACTGAGATCCACCGGCATGCCCAGGGCCAGGGCCAGGCGTCTGGTGGTGGCCAGTGCCCCGGTGAACACCGGTGTCTTATAGCCCTTTATGTTGGTAAACAGCAGTGCCGGACCCCCGCGTTCCTCGTTGAGCTTGGAAATGTGCGAGAGCTCAAGGTTCCAGTCCACCTCGGCGGAGATCCGCTTGAGCTCCCCAATTTCTTCGCAGGCGGCGATAAAACCCCGTAAATCGGCAATGGCGGCCATCATTCGCCCCTCCCCTTCAGGATACTCTCAGTTTCACTCCGGACATGGCCTTTTCGGTGAGCATATCAAAGCCGGTCTTCTTGCCCAGAACCGGCCCCTGTGCCTTCTTGCTCCACACCGTTTCCGGCCGGCACTGAACCAGGAACACGTTGTCCGGGAAATCCCGATCCTCGCAGATGCACCATTCGATATCCTGCGGGCAACCGTAGTGCTTTTCCACCCGCCGGGCCACCTTGGCCAGTTCTATTACTTCCCGGTCCTCCAGGCAGGGGGTTTTGGCCTTTTCTTCCGGAAGATCGCGGTAGCAGGAACGCCGCAGGGAGGGATCGAAGTTAAACTCCCGTTCCTTATAGGATACGTGTTTGTCCTCGATTTCCAGGGTGACCTTGTTAACCTTGAAACGATCAGGAGTTACCGATCCGGATACCACCGCCTCTCCCAGGCCCCAGCTTCCCTCAATTACCACTTTGGAAAGGTCGCCGTTGGTGGGATCTACCGTGAACATTACGCCGGCGGCGCGGGCCCTCACCATGGTCAGGACCGCCACTCCTATCGGGTCATACTCCAGGGGCAGTTGGAGCCGGGCGCGGGCGGCCAGGGAGCGGGCGTTGAAGGTGCTGGACCATACTTTCTTCACGTGGTGTACGACCGCGTCCGGACCGCTGACGTAAAGGTAGCTCTCGTACTGACCGGGATGGCTGACCGGACCGGCGGACCGGGTGGCCACCGGGACGTCGGTCCGCCCCTCTCGCCGGCAGAGCTCTTGATAGTAGGTTACTATGGTAGCTTCGAGTTCAGCCGGAACGGGCGTCTGCTCGACCATTTCGCGCGCTCGGTCGGACACCTTCGACAGTTTCTCCAGATCTTCGGGGTCGCAGGCTTCGGAGGCAAAATAACGACGGAGCTCCTCGACCAGGCCGGTTTGCTGCATAAACCGGTCGTAAGCCTTAAGGCTGAGGGCGTACCCCTGGGGTACAGGGAAACCCGCCCGCCTGAGCTCGCCCAGATTGGCGCACTTCTTCCCGACCAGGTCGTTGTGATCCCTTCCCAGCTCTTCTAGCCAGAAAACCTGCTTTTCTGCCTCCATGCCTTTCCACCTCCTCGTTATTGTAGGAATAGTACATCTGTGCTCTGATTTGAGAATAAACTATTTGTATTGCTTCTGTCTATGGTTCATATGATCTAAAACAAGTTAGCCAGATAATTAAATTAAGCGATTTTAGAAAAAGGGGCCTTCCCGTTCCCGGGATAGGCCCCAGCCCAAGAATGTTTAGCCCTAGGCTCGCCGCAAAATGGTCACCACCCCGGTGCTGCCGTCCACGCGGATCAAATCCCCGTTCTTGAGGGTGGTGGTAGCCGAGCCCGTGCCGGTTACCGCCGGGATGCCGTATTCGCGGGCTACGATGGCGGCATGGGTGGTTAGACCGCCGATGTCGGTGACCGTGGCGGCGATCTTGGTGAATACCGGTGACCAGGAAGGATTGGTATACGGAGCTACCAGAATCTCTCCGGGCTGGATGTCAACCACTTCTTCCAGCGACCGGGCGATACGGACCTTGCCTTCGGCTACTCCGGCCGAGGCGGCGAAGCCTTTCAGCTCCGTTACCTGTTCCTCGCCCGCGGCCGCGCCGCCCATGGCGTCCAGCCACTTCCGCACGGTTTCGGTGGTGACGCCCCAGTTGGCAATGGTCACCGGCTCGGTGACTTCCTCCGGCGGGATTCCCAGTGCGGGCGGTTCGCCCCATTTCTTGGCCGCCTCCAGGATTTCCTTCCTTCTTTGGACTTTCTTCTTCCACAGGGCGGCCCGGCCCGGCACACCTTCTCCCAGAGCCCAGGCGGTAACCAGGTCTTCCAGCATGACCGGTATCTCAAAGCGATTGAAGATGAAGATGTCGTCCGGCTCGTTCAGGAACTGGTACCTGGCAAGAAGGCGGCCGAACTGCCGCATCTTCTCAAACAGGATGGTATGGAACCAGTTTTCCACCCAGAAGATGTGATCCTCGGCAAAGGGGTAGATCCGCATGCAGGTCTTGTACAGGTCCTCGAAGCTCCGGCGGTCTTCCTCCTCCGGGATCAGGGCGGCGTATTCCTCCACCAGACGGTCGCGTTCCGCCTGGATTTCTTCGACCGAGCGCTCGATCGCCTCGCCGCGCTCCAGCCGCTCCACGTATCCCTTGAGGTAGCCGAAGGGGACATCCGGGTGGGTAATCCAGCTTCCCTCGTAGTGCAGCCAGCCGCTGCCGCAGGACATGTAGAACCACGGTTCCTTCTTCTCGTCGTAGGCCTTAAGCCACTCACGGCCTTCAGCGGAGTCTTTGAGCAGCTCAAGCTTTTGCGCTGCAGGGATGTCCCGCTTCAGCACCTCCTTTACCTTGGGCATATCCATAGCCGTCCGGGCCAGCCTGCAGAGTTCTTCTTCCGGGCGCAGCATGGCCACGGAGACGCCGCTGATCATCCGGCCCAGCACGGCGTCGTTTATTCCCGGGAACAGCTTTCTGGCTACGTCCGAGAAGGTCAGGATGGCCAGGTAGCAGGGGCTCAGGTACTCCCAGTGGTACTGCCAGGCCTTGAAGGTGAGGTCGATTACCCGGTCGTAGGCCTCGATGACATTGAAGGTGGAATAGTACCCCCGGGGTGCCGGATAAATAATCTCATCGGGCTCGATATCCGGCAGCCGGTCCGGTATCACGATGGACTGCAGCTCCTTGCCCGTAGCGGTGAATTTGTCCAGCCATTTCGGCCAGAGCTCCGGGTAGTGTTCCAGCATGTAGTTCAGTCTTTGCTGGAACACTTCTGCTTTCTTGGCCACGGTTTCCGGCGAAGGCGACTCTACCGGAGTAATGTACATATAACAGCCGACGATCCGGTGGGCAACGCCTTGCGCCGGCGGGAGGCAGTAGACCCGGGTGTTGTTCTGGGATAGGGCCATTTGCCACGCTTCCTGAAAGATCAGGTCCCACGGAGGCATGGGGTCGGCCGCGTGGATCTTGTCCCGGTACCAAAAATGCCTGCCCTCCCAGTCCTTCCTGTCCTCACTGAAAAGGTAATACGGGGGGTACATTTCCTCCCAGCCTTCGAGCTCGGCCGGCACCTTTACCTCCCACGGCATGGGGAACCGTCTTGTTGCCATCCCAAGCCCTCCTTCTACCGGTTAGGTGTGAAAATGGGCTTGCCTAAAGGCAGGATCGGTCTTCCGAAGACTTCTGCCAGGTATATGCCGCAGGCCATATACAGCATTCCCAGGGCGAATACCAGAAGGACTATCCACCCCACGGCGGCCAGGGCTCCGCCCACGACCCCCAGGAACGATAGGCCCGCCAGCCACAGACCGATGTCCAAGAGTATGCAAAGGACGAACAGAAGGCCGCTTATCGTGCCGGTGGCAACGAACAGAGAGATCACGTAGACTGCCACTACCAGGAAGCCCGCTCCGTTGGCCGCCGCAGGGGCCGACGTGGCACCGATCCAAAGCTTTACCATTTCCCCGAACGCCGGCGTTATGCAGAGCATGAACCCGAATACTATCAGGGGCGTGGCCAACAGTATGCCCCCTTCTCTTCGTAGTTCGATGATCCCGGCTATTACCTGAATCAAACCCCCAAAGATGAGCCATCCCAGCAGGCAAGGTCCGCCTTCGGGAGGGAGCCAACCCAGGTTCATGCAGCAGAGGGGAATCACGACACAGCACAACCCCAAGATCCCGGCCACTCCCGGATTAGCCCAGAGGTTTCTGGAATTTTCTGACATGCCGAGAAAGCCTCCCTTCGTGCTGTTCCCACTCGTTTCGCCTATAGCGCTTGAGCCTCGGTGGGTTCTTCCAGGACCTCTATCACCCCCTTAGTTCCGTTAACCCGCACGTACTGGCCGGTCCTGAGCGACTCGGTAGCCCGTTGGCCTCGCGTAGTAGTACCCACTACGGCAGGAATGCCGTACTCGCGAGCACATATGGCGGCGTGGGCCAGCAACCCTCCGCAGTCGGTGACCACCGCCTTTACTTTGGAGAAAAGAGGTGTCCAGGCGGGGGTAGTGAACGGCGCCACCAGAACCTCCTCGGGAAGAACTTCCGAAAAGCCTTCGTATCCCAGTATCACCCGGACTCTGCCCTCTACAACCCCGGGCGAACCGGGCAGGCCAAGCACCTGAAGGGCGCGAGGGGTCCCTCTTTTCGGCGCACCGGAGAGCAGGTCCTCTGCCGCCAGCGCGGCAATGGTCCCGCGCGTGAACCCCCAAACTTTGGTGAATAGCGGGTCTCGTATTTCCGTCTTGGGAAGAGTGCCCAGGACCCGGGGGGGATGGATTTCGTGAAGCTCCAGCCACCGTTGTTTGCGCTCGGCTACAGTTTCGGGAATGAATAGCTCCAGCCCCTCTACCTGTGGAGGTCGACCCCGGCTCAGCGCCTGCATGGCCTGCATGAGTTCGGGCGCGGTCAAGAAGAACACTTCTTCCGGTACGGTCAGGATGGAGTTATCGGCCAAGCGGCGCCCGCATTCCAACAGAGTATAGCGTAGTTCGGCGTAGGCCCATTGGTCCACGTAGAAATTATGGTCCTCTATGAAGGGATAGGCGGCCTGAGCAGGGCGAAGGCGGAGAAGGAATTCCTGCGCCGCCTGCTCTCCCAAACGGGCAACGGTGGCCTTTACCGCCCGGTCCCGCTCCTCGATGATCTTCCTGGTATGGTCCTCGAAGCGAAACCCGCCCTTAAGGATGTAGGTCTTGAGGGTGAAGAGCACCGGCCAGGGCTCCTCGCGCCAGGTCGGATAGTAGGGATCGAAAATTGCCGCCGTGGTCCGCCGCCCGTAGTACTCGAGAAAATCCCGAAATTCCTTGAGCCATGCCCGTCCCCTGGGCGAATTATCCAGATACCTCTCCAGGGCCTCGCTACTCTCTGCGGAGACAAAGGCTTCCTCCAGGCCGAGGTCGTGGGCCAAGCCGGCCAGGCCCCAGAGCGCCCGGTCCGTCTCGTATACTTTGGTATCGTACCCTTGCAGGAAGGTTCTGGTCTCCTTCTCGCTTATGCCGTAATGTTGGCAGAGAGCCTCGAAATCGGTGTAGGCGCTCAAGGCAGCATACAGCCCGTAAAAGTGTAGTTCCCAGGCCCGCTTGGAAGCCTCAATCGTCTCTCTGAGGACCTCCGAAAGCTTGGCCAGGGAAAGCAACTCCTTGCGTATGCCCTTTAGGTACTCCAGCAGGCTGATCCACTCGCGTACGCACGAGGCATACCACTTGGGCCACTCGGCGAACAGCTCACTGCTGACCGAGCTAAAGACCCGTTCCCTTCTCTTAACTTCCTCCGGGTCCGTTACCGGCAAGGGCGAAGCATAGACACGGCCATAATAGAGACGGTAATCATAGCCGTAAGAATACGGGTAAGAAAGGCTGGCTGCAGCATATCTGGAGCCTTCCGGCCAGTGCAGGAGCGAGGCGCCCATGGGAGTCAGCGGGGGATCGGTGTGCAGGAAATCATGAAACCAGAATCGCTCCAGGTCTTTTTGCCGGAGTCTCCGGTGGGGCAGCCACTCTACGGCGCCTTCGGTTAAACTGGCTTGAGTTGCCATAGACAAAAGCGAAAACCTCCAATGTTTGTTCCTGCGAGAAATATCATACCAAGGAAACACACTGAGGTCTATCGTTCAAATTTCCCAATATGATTGGCTTAACTTGCGTGAATGACCTATTCTGCCCTGCATCGGGATGACGGCAGGTGTGATAGAATTTAACCGAACTATGCTATTCAACCCCTGATGTCTCGACCCTGCCGGCCAGGCGGGCACACGGGAAAGGCCAGGCTTTGAGGATGCCGAACTGGGTAGAGAAGCTTAAAGCCCGGGTGGGAAGCGAACGGGTGCTGACCTCTCCCTCGGTACTGGCCTGCTATGCCCGGGATTTTTCCCTTACCGCAGCCGAGAGGCTGCCCGAGGCGGTAGTGCTGGTCCGGGCCGAAGAGGAGGCGGCCGCGGTGCTGGCGTTGGCTCAGGAGGAGCGGGTGCCGGTTGTCCCCCGCGGCGCCGGTACCGGCGTTGCCGGGGGTGCGGTTCCGGTACGGGGCGGGATCGTGCTGGACCTATCCCTCATGAACCGGTTAATCCGAATTGAGCCGGGGGAATCCCTGGTGATCCTGCAGCCGGGCGTGGTGTGGGCCGATCTCAACCGGGTGCTGGCGGGTTACGGTCTTTTTGCCCCCACGGTACCGGGCAGCGGCCGGGTATCTACCGTGGGAGGGGCCGTGGCTGCCGGCGGCAGTGGAATGCGGAGCCTGAAGTACGGCACGGTCCGGGAGCAAGTGCGCCGGCTGTCGGTAGTTCTACCCAACGGAGGGGCGGTGGAGCTAGGGGCCCTTACCTTCAAGTCCGCCTGCGGCTACGACCTCAAGGACCTTTTCGTGGGCTCCGAAGGAACGCTCGGGGTGATTACCGGGGTTGCCCTCCGGGTGTGGCCCCGGCCGCCGGCGGCGCTGTTAATCGAGGCGGAAACCGATCGCCCGGAAGAGATACCGGCGGTTCTCGGACGCCTGCGAGGAGCAGGCGTGGTTCCTTCCGCCTTTGAATTTATACCCCGCACCACTCTTGCCGTACTCGAAGAGGGCACGGGGGTCTCCGGGGGCCGTTTGATGATAGAATTTCAGGGGCCCCGGGCCGAGGTGGAAGGGGCACGGTCGGAGGTGTTGTCCGTCCTCGAGTCCGGCCGCGTGAGGGTTTGGGAAACCCCGCCCGAGCAGGCCGGGCGGTGGGACTGGTACGGAAGGGTTTACTTTCACCTCATCCGGCTGAGGCCGGCGGTGTGGGCAGAAGACTTGGGCGTGCCGGCAAAGGCCCTGCCGGCATTCCTCGATGAGGTCGCCGGTCTTTCGCGGGAGGCGGGTCTGCCGGTGGGCGTAATAGCCCATGCCGGAGAAGGGACCGTGCATTGCGTCGTCCCGGCAGACCGGAAGCGTCCGGCAGAGTGGGAGAAGGCCAACCGCCTGCGGGAAGAGCTTTACCGACGGGTGCTCGAGCTGGGCGGCACCGTAACGGCGGAACACGGGGTGGGCGTGACCCGCACCCCCTTTGCCCGCCGGGAACTCGGTCCGGCCCTTGGGGTCATGCGGCAGATCAAGAAAGCGCTTGATCCCAACTGGATCATGAACCCGGGCAAGCTGGGACTGGAGGACTAGTTCCTTGTCTGCCACCACCGAGGCCATTGATAGATGCGTAAACTGCGGCCTGTGCCGGCGCTCCTGCCCCCTGAGCGACGGTTGGGAGCCCCGGGGCGAGGTGGCTACGCCCAGGGGCAAGATAACGATTCTCAGGGAGATGCTTGCCGGGAGGCTGGAACCCGACGACACTGGCGCGGGCGAGTTCTGGTACCGCTGTACCCTGTGTGCTCAGTGCCAGCTGGATTGCCCGGCCCCGGTGCCCCTGGTCGACCTGGTGGCCGCCGCGCGCAGCCACCTCTTAGAGAGGGGGAAGGTTCCTTCGGGCGCCGGCTCGGTCCTGCGCCGGCTTCGCCTTTACGGCAACCCCTGGGGGCGGCCGGCGGACGAGAGAAACCCGGCGGCGGGAGCAGGTACGCGCCGGCCCGGCGAGACCGATGCCGTCCTCTATTTGGGGTGCCTGGCAGGCTACGATCGCCGGATCGCGCAGGCGGCAAATGCCCTGGTAGAGGTGCTGGTGGCGGCCGGGCTGGATTTTGCCCTCCTGGGGAAAGAGGAGCGCTGCTGCGGGGGCGAGGCCTACGCCCTCGGCGAAGAAGCGCTTTTCGATTCCATGCTCGAGGCCAACCTGGCGGTGTTCTCCCGTCACGGCATCCGGCGGATTATTGCCTTCTGTCCCCATTGCTACCACACGCTAAAGACCCTCTATCCCCGGCACCTGGACGTACGCCACTACACCGAGGTCTTGGCCGATCTCCTGCCGGGAGGCCTCGCTCCTCTGCGGGCCGGGCCTCCCAGGAAGGTGGCCTACCACGACCCCTGTCACCTGGGGCGCCGCCACGGCCTTTACCGCCCCCCGAGGGCAATCCTGGGCTCGCTTCCCGCCGTCTCCCTCCTGGCAATGGAGGCAGAGGGCGAGCGGGCCCTGTGCTGCGAGGCCGGCGGGGGCAGAATGTGGTACGACCCACCCCGGGGCAGATCCGGTTTGGCCTCCCGTATAGCGGACAATGCGCGGAGAGCCGGGGCGGAGGTACTGGCGGTAGCCTGTCCGTTCTGCCTTAGCGCCCTTGAGCCCGAGGCGAAGGAACGGGGCCTGGCGGTACTGGATGTCGCGGAAATGGCCAGGTCATGCTTGGGGAGGGTCTGAAGGGCAATGCGGGTAAAAGGGCGTTACTGCCGTGGGAGGGGCGAAGCTGCCGCCTTCACCCGGCTGGAATGGGTACAGGAGCAATGCCGGGAAAAGTTGGGGTTCAATCCCCGTCCCGGCACCGTAAACCTCAGAGTGAAGGCCGGGGATCTGGCCCGTTTGCGGCAGGTGGCGGAAGCCCGGGGGGTGGTCCTGGCTTCGCCGTGTCGCGAGTACTGCGATGCCTTCTGCCTTCCGGCCCGGCTGGGTCGGGCGGGGACCTTTGTGGAGGGAGCACTGGTATTTCCCCGGGTTGGCGACTACTACACGGACATGATCGAGTTCCTGTGTCCGGTGGAAGTAAAGAGCCGGTTTGAGCTTCAGGAAGAAGAAGAGATGGAACTGATAATCATCCGGCCGGACGCGAATGCAGGTGATTAGCATGGCGATTCACGTTTCCCGGAGGGTTGCTCCGGAGGGCTGGACTGCTTTCGAGACCGATCCTTATCTTACCGTGAGCAAGAGACGGCTGAACCAGCGCTGCCTGCCGTGCCTGGAAGGGCTCCTGGATCAGCTCAAGAAAGGCCGCCGGGAGGTCGCCCTTGGTCCGGCCTGGAGCTGCTGGAAGATAACCGTGGTGCTTCCGGACCTGGACCGTTGCTGGGCCTTCCTGGGGGCGTTTGAGGAGCTCTTCCCTCACGAGTACGTCTGCGGCAAGCTGGGAACCTCCGATCCCCGGCGTGCCACCCGGGTAGTGGTGTTTCACCTGGAGCACGCGACCCAGGTAGACGCCCTCCGGCCCAAGGTCAAGCAGTGTGCGGCGGCATCGGGGCAGGTTCGGGAGCTGAAGGTATCGCGGGGCTGTGCCGATCCGTACGAATACCTCCTGGGCCCGTGGCCGGAATGGCAGCCCGTTACGCCGCTACGGCATCCCGAGCGGGTGCCGGCGGTTCTCGAGAGGCTCCGGGCGCTGCTTTACGGCGAGGCTTCGGGCTAGCGAGGTTGGGCCCGGTTCAGCGGTCGTGGTTCACCGCCCGCCGCAGTTCGGCAACGGCCGCCGCCGGGTCGGGGTGGTTAAAGACGTAGGTGCCGGCCACCAGGATGGAGGCACCGGCTTCCGCCGCCCGCAGCCCGGTCTCAAGGCCTATGCCTCCGTCTACTTCTATCTCGCAGCCTAGGCTCCGCTTTTCTACGGTCTCCCTTAGGCGCGCGACCTTGGGGAGTACACCCGGAATAAAGTCCTGACCGCCGAAGCCGGGATTAACGGACATGACCAGTACCAGGTCGACTTCCTCCAGGATCTCCTCCACCGCCACCAGGGGAGTGGCCGGATTCAAGGCCACGCCCGCCTGCTTTCCCATCTCCCTTATCCTTTGGACTACCCGGTGGAGGTGAGGGCAGGCCTCCACGTGCACGGTAAGCAGATCGGCTCCGGCCTCGGCAAACGCCTCTATGAGCTGCTCGGGGTTGGAGACCATCAGGTGGACGTCGAAGAGGAGGCGGGAATGCGGGCGAAGCGCGCGCACCACCGCCGGACCCAGGGTGAGGTTGGGAACGAAGTGCCCGTCCATGATGTCCAGGTGTAAGAGGTCCGCTCCTGCCCCTTCTACCCTGGCAACTTCCTCCGCCAGGCGGCCGAAATTCGCGGCCAGAATCGAGGGGGCAATCTTTACTCCGGATTTTGGCTCCTGAAGCATGGCTCTCCTCCCCCGGGAAGGTCAGTAGTCCTTTTCGGCTCTAATTACTTCCTCCAGAAGCTCCAGGTAGTGGGAGTAGCGCTCCGCGTCGATTTCGCCCGCCTCCACCGCCGCCCGCACGGCGCAACCCGGCTCCTGGCGGTGAAGGCAGGAGGAAAAGCGGCAGCTGCCCGCCCGGCCGGCGATCTCCGGAAAACAGAAGCCCAGTTCTTCTCGACGCAGGGGCGGAAGCTGCAGTTGGGAGAAGCCGGGGGTGTCCGCCACCCACCCGCCTCCCGGAAGGCGCAGCAGCTCTACATGGCGCGTGGTGTGCCTGCCCCGCCCGATCTTCTCGCTGACCGTTCCCGTCTTGAGCCGGAGCCCGGGGAGCATGGCGTTGAGCAGGCTGGATTTCCCCGCCCCCGAGGGACCGGCGAAGACCGAAATGTTGTCCTGCAGCCTGGCCGCCAGGCCCTCCACCCCCTGGCCGGTAACCGCGCTGGTGACCAGTACCGGGTAACCCAGGCGGCCGTAAAGGGCCGGCAAAGGACCGGGCTCTCCGGCGGCCAGATCCACCTTGTTAAAGGTCACTACCGGCGCCAGGCCTATGGCTTCGGCCATCACCAGGAGCCGGTCCAGCAGCAACCGGTTTACGGGGGGCGCGGCCAGGGACATCACGATCACCACCTGGCGGACGTTGGCCACGGCCGGGCGCACCAGGCAGGACTCCCGGGGCAACACCTCTTCGATGGCCCCGGTATGTTCGGGCAGGAGACGAAAACGCACCCGGTCTCCCGGGACCACCTCCTGCCGGCGCCAGCGGTACTTACCCCTGAGGACGCAGCGCCGTACCTCCCCGTCAGCCTCTACGTCGAAGAACCCGCCTCGGGCACGCACAACCAGGCCTTCGCGGTAGGTCATGCGGTCTACCCCTTCAGAGGATGGTTGACCAAATAGGGCTGGTCGTCCAGGTACACGTCAAGGGTGCCGCTGCCGTAGAAGGTCACGGTAAGGACCACGGTTTCTCCGGGACCGTGTTCGCGATCATACACCTCCCGGTCCTGCCCCTTGGCGTCGCTGATGATAACCCGCACCCGGTGGGGTCGTCCGTCGTTGGGAACGAGGATGTTCTCTATCAGGGCCGTCCTGGCCAGGGGGCCCGGCCCGCGACTGATTACCAGGTCCACGGCGTCACCCTCCAGGGCTGCGGCCTGGGGCTTGGGGCGCTGATCGATAACCACGCCCGCAAAGTATTCGCTGCTTTCCTCCTTAGCCTGGGTCACCTGCCCCAGGTTGAGGCCGAGGCGCTCCAATTCCTTCTTGGCTTCCTCCAGCGTGCGGCCTATCAGGCTGGGAACGGTCACCGGCTTGGGTTTGGGCCCCAGGCTCACCACCAGGGTGATCTCCGATCCCTCCGCCACCGAACTCCCCGCGGGAGGGACGGTGCGGACAACGGTTCCGGCAGCAGCCTGCTCGTCGTAGACCTCCTGACGTTCCGAACTCACCCTCAAGTTGGCCTCTTCCAGGGTCAGCCGCGCCGCCCTTTCGGTAAACCCGGCAACGGGAGGCACCCGGGTCAAGGCGGGTCCCAGGCTGACGTCCAGAATGACCACCCGGAAACGCTTTACCCGTTCGTTCGCCGCCGGTTCCTGGCCGAGGACGTGGCCTTCCGGTACCTCGGCATCATGCCGCCGCTCCCCTATTTGCCAACGCAGTCCCACGGCGGTCAGGACCCGCTGGGCTTCTTCCAGGGCCAGGCCTTCTACGGCGGGCACTTCCACCTCCGCCACCCTCCAGTACAGCTGCCAGCCGGTGTAAAGCCCGTAAAGGGCCACGGCCAGGACAACCGGGAGAACCCACCAGCGCAGCCGCCGCCGTGGACGAGAAGCGTTCTCCTCCGCCGGGACCGGCGCCGGGGTGGCGGAAGCAGTCTTCCGCTCTTTGGGCAGCACCCGGGTGGGCTCGTCCTCGGGAGGGGCGGCCGTAGCTCTGACTTCGGCCGCCATTTCCGCCGCGCCGGCGTAACGCTCGGCGGGATCCTTGGCCAGGCCCTTCAGGATTACCCTTTCCAGGCCCGCGGGAATTTCCGGATTGAGAGAGCGAGGCGATGGGGGTTCGCTCTGCAGGTGCTGCATGGCCACAGAGAGCGGGGTCTCGCCCCGGAAGGGGAGGCTGCCCGTGAGCATTTCGAAAAAGACCACGCTGACGGAGTAGAGGTCGGACCGGGCGGTTGCTACCTCACCCTTGGCCTGCTCCGGAGAAAGGTAGGAGACCGAGCCGACTATGCTGCCCGGGAAGGTAACCGTGGCTTCGGTGGCCGCCCGGGCCAGTCCGAAATCGGTTATCTTTACCCTCCCGGCCGGAGTCACCAGTATGTTGTGGGGCTTGATGTCGCAGTGGACGATACCGTTGGCATGGGCGTGTTCCAGGCCCTCAAGGAGCTGCAGGAGATAGCCCACCGCTTCTTCCCAGGGCAAGGGAGCACGCTCCCGGATAATGTCCTTTAGCGTCCCGCCCGGGACGTACTCCATTACCAGGTAGTGGTAAGGCCCTTCCTCACCGACATCGTAGATGCTCACAATGTTGGGGTGAGAAAGCCTGGCCACGGCCTGGGCCTCGCGCCGAAAGCGGCGCACGAAGGCTTCGTCGCTGGCAAACTGCTCGCGCAGGATTTTGACGGTCACCGTACGGTTCAGGAGCTGGTCCTCGGCCCGGTAAACGACGGCCATGCCCCCGCCGCCGATAGTTTCCGTTAGGCGGTAGCGCCCGCCCAGAACTAGGTCCCGCAAGCGGTGTCTTCACCTCGCTGTCAACCGCAGGGCGTCGGCCAGCAACTCCCCGGCAATGGGGGCCGCCACCTCTCCGCCCGAGCCGCCGTTCTCCACCAGCACGGTCACCGCCACCCGGGGAGCTCCCGCCGGAGCAAACCCGGTGAACCAGGCATGCGCCGGGCCGTGGGGGTTCTCCGCGCTTCCCGTCTTTCCCGCCACCTCGATGCCCTTCAGTCGGGCCCTTTGCCCGGTGCCTTCCTTCACCGTTACGGTGAGGGCGCGCCTCAGGTAATCGGCAACGGAAGGGATGAACATCCGGCGCTCCTCACCGCAGGCGGCAACCGGGATGAGCTCTCCCCCCGGGTCCCTGCGGGCGGCAACGAGCCGAGGTGGCTCTAGAACTCCGCCGTTGGCTATGGCTGCCGTAATCATGGCCACGTGGAAGGGCGTTACCAGGACCGGGCCCTGGCCTATACCCGCCTCGGCAAGAGCGTTCCCGGTTAGCTCCCGTTCCGGAAAGCGGCTCCTGGTTACAGGCAGATCAAAGGCCCACTCGGCATTGAACCCCCACCCGGGGCACGCCCCTCGGAACGCTTCGCCCCCCAGCTCCAGGGCCAGTTGGGCGCAGGCTACATTGCAGGACTGGGCCAGCGCGCGGGAGAGATCGATCTCGCCGTGCGCGGACCAACAGTTCAGGCGCCGGCCTTCCACCACCAGAAAGCCGGGACAGTAATAGTGTTTGCCGGCCGAGGCCGGGTCCTTCTCTACCGCCAGGGCACAGGTAAGGATCTTGGCCACCGAGCCGGGGGGATAGAGACCGTTCAGGGCCCGGTTCAGCAGGGGCGCGTCCGGCCGCCTGCCGAGTTCCGCCCACTCCTCGTCTATCCTTCCGGGGTCAAACCCGGGAGTGCTGACCAGGGCCAGCACCTCCCCGGTGGCCGGGTTCGTTACTATTACCGCCCCGCGTCTCGCTGCCAGCAGTTCCGCGGCCCGCCTCTGCAGACCGGCATCCAGAGTGAGCACCACATCGTAACCCTCTCCCGCCCGGCCGATGAGGCGCCGGAGCCAGTTGACGGCGCCTTGCGTTCCCGTTTTCCCTGCCAGCCATTCTTCGGCCGCCTGCTCCACCCCGGTTTTCCCGTGCCGGTGCGATATATACCCGATAACGTGGGCGGCAGCGGGCCCGAGCGGATAAACCCGTTCGTTTCCCCGGCTTTGGGCTAGCATTTCGCCGTTTCGGTCGAGAATTCCTCCTCGGTTTACCGTTCGGGCCTCCAACTCCCGGCGGGGGTTCAACGGGTGGGCGGCGAGCTCGGGAGCCCGGGCCAGGTAGAAGTAGCCGAGATAAGCCATCAGGCCGGCGAAGCCCAAGACGAAGGCCAGGCTGAGGGTCCGGAACTGCCGCTTCATGTCAGCTCTTCCTCCGGCCCTGTTCTGCGGCCGCCCAGTTGCAGGAGCAGGCCGATCACCAGGTAGAATACCACCGTGGAACTGCCGCCGTAGCTGAATAGGGGCAGGGTGACCCCGGTGAGCGGGAAGAGCCTGGTTACTCCTGCCAGGAGTACGAGGCTCTGCAGGGCGAGGAGCGCGGTCAGGCCTCCGGCCAGCAGGGAGCCCGCGGCATCCTGGCTTTGGGCTGCGATCCCAAACCCGCGCCAGGCCAAGACCAGGTAGAGGCCGATCACTCCCAAGGCACCGGCCAGACCCATTTCCTCGGCCAGAACGGCGAACAGGTAATCGGTAGCCGACGCCGGGATGAGGTGGCCGTAGCCCCGCCCCACCCCGGTCCCGACCAGGCCGCCCTCCGCCAGGGCGAAAAGACCCTGCAACACCTGGTACCCCGCTCCGTAGGCCTCGGACCACGGATCGAGCCATACCCAGATTCTCTCCTGCACGTGCCCGAACAGGTGATAGCCGGCCACCAGTCCCGCCAGCAGTAGTGCTGCTCCGGTTACCAGATAGAGGGATCGCCCGGTGGCCAGGTAAAGCATCGTCACCAGCGTGCAAAACAGTATCAGCCCGGCCCCCAGGTCCCGCTGTACGGCCACCAGCAGGAGCGAGAGGCCCCAGATCGCGCCCAGGGGCACCAGGGCCTGGGGGGCGGGGAGCCCTATTCTCCCCCAGGACCGCCAGTTCACGGAAAGGAGCTCGCGGTGCTCGTCCAGATATCCGGCCAGGGAAACGACCATCAGCAGCTTGACCGCCTCGACCGGCTGAAAACGAAGGACGCCGAGGCTCAGCCAGCTCTTGGCCCCGCCTATCCTGGTGCCCACCGCCAGGGTGGCGCCGAGCAGGACCAGGGCGAGGACGGCGGCGGAATACCTGTATTCCAGGAGGGTGCGGTAGTCGGGCAGCAGGGCAAGCAGGCACAGGCCGCCAAGGCCGATCAGCACCCACAGCACCTGACGGTCGGCGAGTGCGGGCTCAAGACCATAGAGTTCCACCAGTCCCAGAAGGTTGAGAAGATAGGCGGCGGGAAGCAGTACGGTATCGGTTTGGGGCCAGCGCCACCGTTTGACCGCGTAGACGGCCCAGTAGCCGCCCAGCAGACCGGCCAGGCGCCACAGACGCTCGCCGCCTTCCCCGGACCGGTAGAGGTGCACCACGAGGAGCAGCAGGAAGAGGGAAACGATCAGCAGCAGTTTTGCCTCCAGACCCCTATTCATAGCGGATCAGCACGGCGGTGACGTTGTCCGGTGCCCCGCGGGTGAGGGCGAGGGCAAAGAGCCGGTCGAGCAGGGCGTCGAGTCCGGTGTTCGTCCGCAACACCGCTTCCAGTTCCGAGGCCGAAACCAGCGAGGAAAGGCCGTCCGTGCATAGGAGCAGCAGATCCCCGGCTTCCAGCGGCATTACCAGGCTGTCCACCGCCACCTCCGGTTCCGTGCCCACGGCGCGGGTGAGAACGTGCCGCTGCGGATGATGGCGGGCGGCTTCCGGGCCCAGTCCGCCCAGACGGCGCATCTCCTCCGCCAGGGAATGGTCCTGGGTCAGTTTGCGCAGACGGCCCCTCCGGTAGTGGTAGGCGCTGCTGTCGCCCACGTGACCCAGGTATAGGTTGGAGTCGAGCAGCCAGGCCACGGTCAGGGTCGTCCCCATTCCCCGGTGTTCGGCGCAGGTTTGTCCTTCCAGGAACACCTGGCGGTTGGCCTCCCGGATGGCCTCCATCAACCGCTCTCGGGGTGGGCCCGACGGGACCTCCTCCAGCGCCCTTTCTACCGTCCGAACCGCCAGCCAGCTGGCCACCTCCCCGGCCAGGTGCCCGCCCAGGCCGTCGGCTACGGCAAATACTCCCAACTCCTCCCTGACCAGGAAGGCGTCTTCATTCTCCTTGCGTACCAAACCCGGATGCGTCCTTGCCTGAGCTTCCACGGCCCCTCACCCCAGGAATTTTAAAGTGGTGTCTCCCAAGGTAATCCTATCCCCGGCACTGATCCTGGCCGGTCCCCGAAGCCGAACCCCGTTGATGTAGGTACCGTTGGTACTCCCGGCATCCTGAACCCAATAGTCTTGCCCCCGCCGGACGAGGACGGCGTGCCGGGCGGAAACCGTCGGTGCCGGCAGCACGATGTCGTTGTGCGGATCCCGGCCGATGGTCACATACTCCTTCAGAGAAAACACCGGGCCTTTCTTGCCGGTGGGATCAAGCACCACCAGGCGGGCTCCGGGCGGACCTTCGGTCGGCCCAGTCCCCTCTTTGGCCCTATGCAGGTCCTGCCAGGCCGCCCGAATAATCTGTGCCAGGAACCAGTAAAGCAGGACCAGGAAGAGGTAACGCAGGGCGGTGATCAGGACGTCTAGTAATGCCATTCTACCTCCAGTTCGCTGTCTCCTATTTGAATGCGGTCTCCGGGCCGGAGGGGTTGCCGGTGGACCCTCTGACCGTTGATGTAGGTGCCGTTGGTGCTGTCCAGGTCGATAAGCCAATAGAGCTCCTGGCGCCTTTCGATTACCGCGTGCTGCCGGGACACGTTCGGGTCGGTCAATACCAGGTGGCACCCGGGCCGGCGGCCGATGAGTACTTCCTCCTGGCCCAAGGCCACGCTGAGGCCGCTGTCCGGTCCCCGCACCACCTTCAGCGTTACCCGGTGGTTCGCCTGCTCGGCGGAGGGTTCCGGTTCGTCTTCGCTGAAGCGGCTGTGCAGACGCAGGCGGCCCGACGGCAGAGCCTCGTCCACTTCCAGCCGCACTTGGGGTTTGCCTACCAGGGTAAACCCCCGTTCGGCCGCCTTCTCCTCCAGGTAGGCGCCCAATTCCTCGGTCAGAGCCTGTTCCATGGCGCTCAGGGCAATCCAGTCGTCGCTGCTGAGGTATACGAGATAGCGGTTGGGCACGTATATCCGCTTCACGCTTATCTTCTTGTGGGAGCCCATTTCCCGCAGCAATTTCTTGGCGATTTCTACCGGCTGGATTCCTGCTCCTACGGTTCGGCGACCGGTGCTTTCCCACCACGCGCTGAGGCGTTCTTCCAACTGCCGCAACCAGGCCACGGCCTATCCCTCCGCCGTCACCCACCCCGCAACTGTCCGCAGGCGGCGCTGATGTCTGCTCCCCGCTCCTCCCGCAGGCTGGCCTCCAGTCCGAACCTCTCCAGGACTTCCCTGAAGGCCCGGACCCCTTCCGGGGATGGGGGGCGAAAGTCCTTTCCTCTCACGGAGTTGTAGGGTATGAGATTCACCTGACAAGGTATTCCCCTGAGCAACTCCCCCAGCCGCCTGGCGTGCCGCGGGGAATCGTTTATTCCCGCCAGCAGCAGGTAGGCGAAGGTGACGCGGCGGCGCGTCCGGGAGGCGTAGTGCCGGCAGGCGGACAGCAGTTCGGCCAAAGGGAACCGCCGGTTGATCGGCAGCAGCCGGTTGCGCAACTCGTCGTCCGCAGCGTGCAGGGACACGGCCAGGCGTACCGAAAGGCCTTCCTCTGCCAGCCGGCGGATGCCCGGAACTACGCCGCAGGTGGACACGGTAACGCGGCGCTGGCCCAGGTTCAGTCCCTCGGGGTGGCTCAGGATGCGGATGCTCTTCACCACCGCCTCGTAATTCAGCAGCGGCTCCCCCATTCCCATGTAGACCACGTTGGTTACCGCTTCCCCGCCGTCTTCGGCCGCCAGTCTGCGGTTCCAGAAGTAGACCTGCCCTACCAGTTCCGACGGCCGCAGGTTGCGCCGGAACCCCAGTTCACCGGTAGCGCAGAAACGGCAGGCCAGGGCACAGCCGATCTGGCTGGAAATGCAGGTGCTCACCCGGTCGCGCGTGCGGCGGCGGGGATACAGCATCAGGACCGTCTCCGCTCCCTCTCCGTCCGGGAACCGCAGGAGGCACTTTCGGGTCTGCCCGTCGGCGGAAACCAGCTGCCGCTCCGGCACCGGCGAGCCGATATGACTCCTCTCCGCCAGGACCCGGCGCAGGCTGCGGGGAAGGTCGGTCATTTCCTCGAAGGCGGTGCTGCCCCGCCGGTGGATCCAGGCGAACAACTGTTCGGCCCGGTAGGGTTCGGCACCCAGTTCCTTTACCAGAGTCTGCATTTCCGCCCAATCCAAGTCTCGCAGATCTATTCTATCCATCGTTCCGCCCCCTTACCGCTTGCGCAGGCGGGCGATGAAGAAGCCGTCGGTGCCGTGCACGTGGGGGTAAAGCTGCAGCCAGCCCTGGGCTGCCTGTTGCCGGTCCTCGGGTCGCGGCAGGGGCCTGGGCAGGTGCGAATTGAGATCTTCGGGTACGAGATCGGGATGCCGGTCCCGCAGCTCCCGTACCACCTCCTGGTTCTCCTCCGGCTCCACCGTGCAGGTGCTGTAGACCAGAACCCCGCCGGAGGGCAGCAGCGCCCAGGCGGCCTCGAGCAGTTCCAGCTGGAGTGCGGGAAGGACGGCCAGGTCCCGGGGATTCTTCTTCCAGCGGGCGTCGGCCCGGCGGCGCAGCACCCCCAGCCCCGAACAGGGTGCGTCTACCAGTACGAATTCAGGCGTATCGTCGACCAGATCCGGCAGCCGGCGGGCATCCGCGGCCAGGGAACGCACGCAGGTTACTCCCAGGCGCGCGCAGGCCCGGCGGAGAAGGCGCAGGCGTCCGGGCTGCCGGTCTACCGCCAGGATGTCTCCCCGGTTATGATTCAGTTGGGCCAGGTGCGTGGTCTTGGTGCCCAGCCCGGCGCAGGCGTCCACCGTAAGTGATTGCTCCCGGGGCGAAAGCGCGTGGCTGACCACCATAGAACCCTCATCTTGGAAGACGTAATGCCCGGCCTGCAGCCCGGGCAGGTCCTCCAGAAAGGAGAGCCCCTCTACCACCAGACCCTCGGGAGCATACCCGGACTCCCGGACTTCCTGCCCCCGGGCCTTGAATTCCGCTGCCACCTCCCGGGGTTCTCGCTTCAGAGTGTTTACCCGCACGGCCAGAGGGGGGGGGCGGTTGGCGGCCTCCATCAGGGCCTCCGTCCATTCCCTGCCCCACCGCCGCAGCCAGCGCTGGACCAGCCAGGGGGGGTGAGAATGCTTGAGCGCGAGGTGAGTAACGGGATCGGCGGAAAAGGGAGGAAGATCGGGGCGACCGTTCCGCGCCAGGCTTCGCAGCACGGCGTTTACCAGGCCGGCCGTGCGTGGGGCGTACTTCTTGGCGAGCTCTACCGCAGTATCGCAGGCGGCCGAGGCCGGTATCCGATCCAGGTACAGAATCTGGTAAGCCGCCAGCCGCAGGATATTCCTGGCCCAGGGGGGAGTTCCCGCCATCCCGCGCGGAAGCCAGCGCCCCAAAGCCCAGTCCAGAGTCAGGCGCCGCTTCACCGTACCGCTCACCAATTCGGTTACCAGGGACCGGTCCAAACGACCGAGGGGGCTCGCGGACAAGGCCCGGGTAGTGGCCAGGTCGCTGAACGCCCCCCTTTCGTTCACGCTGAAGATGACCCTTAGGGCCAGCTCGCGCGCGGCGATTCCCGCCTTCTCTATTCTTCCCTACCCCCCATGGCGGAAGAAATGAGGAGGAGGCGGATCAGGTTGAGCACGGCCATAAGCGCGGCCGCCAGATAGGTTAAGGCCGCGGCGCCCAGCACTTCCCGCGCCGCCCGGATTTCCTGCCGGTGCACGTAACCGCCGGTGGACAACAGGGCAATGGCGCGGTTGCTGGCGTTAAACTCCACCGGGAGAGTGATCAGCTGGAATAAGACCACACCCACGAAGGCGTACACCCCGATACGCGCCAGTTCCGGCCAGCCGAGGATTATTCCCAGGAACAGGAGCGGGAAGGCCAGGTTGGAGCCCAGCTGAGCAACGGGAACGAAGGCCGAGCGCAGGTACAGCGGCAGGTAGCGGGTATGATGCTGGATGGCATGGCCTGCCTCGTGGGCCGCAACCCCGATGGCCGCCAGGGAACTGCTCTGGTATACTTCCGGCGAAAGCCGCAGTATTCGGGCCCGGGGGTCGTAATGGTCACCCAGAGTGCGGGGAGTAACCTCGATGCGTACGTTCCTAACTCCCGCCCGATCGAGCAACTGGCGGGCCACCGCCGCGCCGGTCAGGCCGCTCGAGGCCGGAACCCGCAGGTAGCGCTGGTAGGTGGACTGAACCTTGGCCTGAGCGTAGAGGGCCAGGACAATGGCCGGCACCAACAGTATCAGGGTGGGATCAAACAAGGGAAACCACATTAACTCTTTCCCCTCCTCTATGTTCTCCCGTGGTCGGATCTTGCGCCCGAACTGTTATAACAATTGCCTACCCTTTCGCTCCTATTATACGGCACCGCTTCGACAACAATCAAGGATACCGGGTGCCGGATTGCGCACCGCCTTCTCGGCCAATCCCCGGCGGCGCAGGAGACGGCTCAAGGAGAGTCTAGCCTGACGGGCCCTGGTCTATCCGGTATACCCGCAGCGCGCGGTCGGTGAAGAGTATCCCGTCCAGGTGGTCGATCTCGTGCTGAAGGGCCCGGGCCAAAAGCCCCGTTCCCTCTACCCGCACGGTGGCCCCTTTGCGATCCCAGCCTTCTACCACCACTCGTTCCGATCGCGGTACTTCCCCCTCCAGGCCGGGTATGCTGAGGCACCCTTCGGGACCCACCTCCCGTCCCTCCCGCCGTATTATCTCGGGATTGACCAGTTCTATAAGGCCCTCACCCACGTCCACCACTATTACCCGCTTGGAAACGCCGATCTGCGGTGCCGCCAGCCCCACGCCCAGGGCCGCATACATGGTATCGGCCAGGTTGTCCAGCAGCCTCTCTACGTGGGGAGTGATTTTGGGCACCGGCCGAGCCTTCTGGCGCAGGACGTCGCTGCCCACGCGCAGGATCTGATATACCGCCATGGACTACCTCCCTCGGACTCCCTCAGATGAGCAGTAACGGATTTACGTCTACCGCAATTTTGACCCCGCGGCCGGGTTTATACCCGTCCAGACCGGCCCGGGCCGTCTCTCGCAGCCGCGCCGGCGGGCTCCCCTTTATTATAATCTGATAACGGTACCTTCCCTGCAAGCGGGAGATCGGCGCGGGCGCGGGTCCGAGTACACTCACCCCTTCCGGAGCGCAGGAGCCGAGCCGGGCATAGATCTCCTCGGCGGCCGCGCGCGCTTCCTCCTCTTTGGGTGCGCTGGCCATGATCAGCAGCAGGTGGCTGAAAGGAGGATAGCGAAGACGGCGTCGCTGCCGCAGCTCCTGTTCGTAGAAGGCCGGGTAGTCGTGCCGGGAAGCCGCCCGGACGCTGTAGTCCTCCGGTGAGTAGGTCTGTATCACCACCTCCCCCGATCTATCCCCCCTTCCTGCCCGGCCCGCCACCTGGGTCAGCAGCTGAAAAGTGCGCTCCCGGGCGCGGAAGTCGGGCAGATTCAGGGTGGTGTCGGCATTGATTACGCCTACCAGGGTGACCCGGGGGAAGTTGAAACCCTTGGCCACCATCTGGGTGCCCAGCAGGATGTCCGCCTCACCGCGGCTGAAGGCTTCGTAGACCTGCTGGTGCACTCCCCGCTGGCGTGCGGCGTCCGCGTCCAGGCGGAGCACCCGGGCCCGGGGCCAATGCTTTCGCAGTTCCTCTTCTACCCTCTGCGTCCCGGCACCCAATCCCATCCAATCCCGGCTCCCGCAGGCCGGGCAGGAAGGGACCTCCGCCAGGGAGAAACCGCAGTAATGGCAGCGGAGGTGCCGGTCGCTCAGGTGGTAGGTAAGGGGAATGTCGCAGGCGCGGCACCTCAGGGGCTGCCCGCACTGCCTGCAGATCAGGACCGGGTGGTATCCGCGCCGGTTGAGAAACAGTATTGCCTGTTCGCCCCGGCCGAGCACTTCCTCCAGCCGCCGGTGCAGGTAGCGGCTGAAGATGCCCGGGTTGCCCTGCCGCAGTTCCTCGCGCATGTCTATGATCACGGCTCCGGGCAGCTCGCGTTGGTCCACCCTTTCGTCCAGCACCAGCAGCCGGATGAGCCCGCGCCGGGCCCAGTAATAGGTTTCCAGGGAAGGGGTGGCGCTTCCCAGGAGAAGCACCGCCGAGGCCTGACGGGCCCGCTTCCAGGCTACCTCCCGGGCGTGATACCGGGGCGGCACTTCCTGCTTGTAACTGGTTTCGTGCTCCTCGTCCACCACTATCAAACCCAGGCGCGGGACGGGGGCGAATACCGCCGAACGCGCGCCCACCACTATGCCCGCCTCGCCCCGGGCCAGCCTCTGCCAGGCCCGCCGCCGCTCCTCCACGGAGAGCTGGCTGTGGAGTATGGCTACCCGGGGGCCGAAGCGCTCGCGGAGATAGCCTACGGTCTGGGGGGTGAGGGCGATCTCCGGCACCAGGAACAGGGCCTGCCTCCCTGCGGCCACGGCAAGGGCAATGGCCTGCAGGTACACCTCCGTCTTGCCGCTGCCGGTAACCCCGTGCAGAAGAAAGGCGCGAAACTGCCCGGACTGCACTGCGGCCCCCACCTCGGCCAGGGCCTTCTGCTGCGCCGGGGTGAGCCTGAAGGGAGACGGCCCGATCGGGGGAGCGGCCTGCTCCGCCGGCCGCGGACCCACCCTTACCAGGCCGCGCCTTTCCAGGCCCCGCACCGCCGGGCGCCCTGCCGCCAGCCGCTGCAGGGGCAGGAAGGCACGCTCCGGCTCGGCCAGCAACTCCGCCAGCACCTGCGCCTGCCGGGGCGCCCTCCGGAGGAGTTGCTCGCAGGCGGCCGCAGCCTCTTCCGGGGAAACGGCCAGGCTCACCACCGCCTCGCCGGCGCGGGGCGGCTGCAGCAGCCACACCGGGCCCAGGGCCTTCAAGGCCACTCCCAGAGGGCAGAGATAGGTCTCGGACACCCATTTCGCCAGTTCCAGGAGTTCGGAATCGAAGGCGGGCAATTCCCCTATGACCCGGTCCAGCTCCCGGGTTTCCGCCACCGGGCACTCCGGCGTGAGCTCCACCACCCAGCCCCTGACCTTTCTGGAGCGAAGGGGCACTTCCACCCGGGAGCCCACCTGTACCCTCGCCCGGAGGGCCGGGGGCACCCGGTAGAAGTACGGCTCGGCGGCGGGTCTACCGCCCACGGTCAGGATAACCGCGGCGTACAGTTCTTCCGTTACCGTTCCCTCCCCTGGTATACCCTCCCTCACCAGATGACAGGTTCGCGCCGGGAAGACTTCCTTCCTGCCGGAGCGGGAGCGCAGAGAGATCCGGTGCTTGACGAACGCCGGGAATAAAACGGCAGCAAAGCCTTAGAATTACTTGCTCTGCTGCCGCCCGGTGGTGCCAGATGCGAGCGGAGTATACGGGGGTGTACGCCAGCGCGGTTGCCGTTGCCGGTATGGCTGTTTAAGGAAGGATTCTTGCCCTCAAGGCAGAAGATATTAGTTGCCAATTGAACACAGTTCGGGGACGGGTGACTCTGGGGTGACTCCCGGAGGAGAGGGAAGCCGGTGCAAATCCGGCGCGGTCCCGCCACTGTGAGGGGGATCGGCCCTGCATAAGGCCACTGGGCACAGAGCCGGGAAGGCGCAGGGACGAGATGAACCCGAGCCAGGAAACCTGCCCGTCCCGGACACCGTTGATCTACGCGTGATAGGGAGGTGTCTCGGGTGCTCGGCCCAGGAGTACGGGCAAGGGACGCCCCGGTCCGCGCGGGATCGGGGCTTTTCGTTTGCCGGTTTGAGTGAGTCTTGACCGATCGGTTCGGCCGGCAGCCGACCTGCGAGGTACTGCGAGGCCGCCCACTTACTTGCCAAAAAGCAACTTCGAGGAGGGAAGCTGACCTTGTCACGAATGAGCAGTTCGTCGAAATATGCGGTGGCCCTGGTAGCCTTGTTAATACTATTGCTCGGGTGCTTGGTGCCGCAGGCCGCGCACGCGCAGGCGTCGCTTTCCATTGCTCCTGCTTCAGCGGAAGTGAAACAGGATGAAACAGTTCAACTGAGAGCCTTTGTAGTCGGTGAGGGTTTGAACGGCCCAGAAGTCACCGAAGCCGCCGAGTGGTCGGTCGGTGACGCCAGCGTGGCCAGCGTGGTCTACGGCCTGGTCACCGGCCTCAGCCCCGGCCGCACGGTGGTTCGCGCCACCTATGGGGGGCTTACCGGCTCGGCAGAGGTGACGGTGACTGCCGATAGCGGTGGCCAAAACGAGAATGAGCCCACTACCTGCCGGGTAGGGGTAGCGGTGGTGGGCCGGGACGGAAAATTGCTCTTCGGCCCCGGGTACGTCTGGCTCTCAGAGGCCGACCGATGGGGCCTCACTCCCCTCGGTGCCCTAGACGCTACCGGCCTCGACTATGATTACCTGGAGTACACGGGCTGGGGCGCCTTCGTAACCCAGATAGCCGGCCAGGCCAACGAGAGCTACAGCGGCTGGTGCTACGCCGTTAACGGCTCCTCGCCCGTGGTGGCCGCCGACCAGTATCAACTGAGCAGCGGTGACCGGGTTGTATGGTACTACAATATAGACTTCACCACGCCGGTGCCCGATTGGAACAAACTGGTGGGATCGGGCTCCACCTCTACCGGCACCTCGGCGTCGCCAGCCGCGGTCTCGGAAGCCGTGGAGCAGGTCCTGGCCGGTCTTAAGGGCGGTACCACCTTTCCAGGCGAGGCCCTATCCCGCCTGCAGGCAATCATGGCAGATCTGAAGACCAACGAGCCAGGTGCCGAGCTCAAGGCCAAACTGGCAGAAACCGTTCAGCTGCTCGCCCAGGCTCTGGCGTCGCCGCCGGCTGCGGCCTTTTCCGCCCAAACCGAAGCTAACACTCTAACGCTGTACCTGGACGCCGAGGCCTTTAGCACCTACCTGGCTACCCTCTCGGCTGCGGCGGAAGCAGGAGAAAAACTCCGGGCACTGGGAGTGGCGGAGGCGGAAGTCCTTAGCCTGACCGAACTCACCCTCAGCGTCCCGGCGGGTGCGGACCAGGTTGGGCGGATAAGCGTGTTCATGCCGCTGCCCGTGGCCCGGGAAATCGGGGGGGCCGGCCTGGCCCTGGTCCTGAGCTGCCCTGACGCCACTGTGGCCATCCCGGCCGGTGCTCTGGAAGACGTGGTCAAGTCTGCGGTGGAGGGGGAGGGAGTAGAAATATCGCTGGAAGAAAAGGACGCTAGTTCCCTCGCCTTATTCGCCGGCGCCCGCCCGCTCCTGCCTCGGAGTTTCTACCTTAGCCTGGGCACCATCACTCCTGCCGGCGAGCGGCACCGGCCCGGGGCTTTCGCCGAGCCGCTGGCCATCACCCTGCTCCTGCCGGAAGAAGTTGGCCTCGCCAGCCTTGACCCCGCGCGCCTGGCCGGATACTGCCGAAACGAGCGGGGAGGCTGGGCCTTCCTGGGCGGCAAACTGGATCCGGATGCCCGAACCTTCCGCTGCGCGGTGCCACAGCCCGGCCTCGTTTTGCTGGCCGAGTACCGCCTCCCCTTCCGGGACTTGGGACAACACCAGGCAAGAGCAGAGGTGGAAGAGTTGGCCCGGCGGCTGGTAGTGAGGGGTGCGAGCGCCGAACGTTTCGCACCAGAGGCAGCAATCACCCGCGCCCAGTTCGTGGCTCTCCTGACAAGAGCCTTCAGCCTTCCGGAGGAGACGGCCCCGGCGCCCGTTTTTGCCGACCTGCCCCAGGGCCACTGGGCCCGGGCGGCGGCAGAGGCCGCCTACCGGGCGGGCCTGGTGCAGGGCGACGGCCGAGGAGGTTTTGCGCCCGAGCGGACCCTCACCCGGGAGGAAATGGCGGTCATGCTGGCCCGGGTCATAGGCCGCTATGGTCCGGCGGGGGCGGAGGCGCCGGCGACGGACGAGGTGCTGGCAGGATACACGGACGCAGGTATGGTCTCCGCCTGGGCCAAGGAAGCAGTAGCCCTCGCGGTTGGGAGCGGGCTGCTGAAGGGCCGATCCGCCGCAGAGCTTGCGCCCCAGGGGCAGAGCACCCGGGCGGAGGCGGCTAAGGCCGTTTACGACCTCCTTCGGGCTCTCGGACGGATCTGATCCTCGATATCGGCGGGAGGGCGGTCCCGGTCGGTTCGTGGCTGTCTGCCCTCCCGCCTCCATACAGGTGGGGATGGAACCATGAGCCTAATGAGAAGCAGGCGCCGTGTAAAGCTTTGGGCGTCGGTGTTGGGCCTGCTGGCGGCCGGCGCCTGGCTATGGCTGGCGGTAAGCCCGTCTCTGCCCGCTACCGCCCCCTCGAGCGTACAGGCGGAAAACCCTACGGCGGCACAGCCGGGTGAGCCTGCCCCGGTTGCCCCAGCCGTCCGGTCCTCGCCGGCCGAGATAGAAGCCGCCCAAACTTCCGAGCCGGCCGGGCCAGGGGAAACGCAAGACCAAGCCGCACCGAGGCCAGAGCCCGGAACGGCCGCTCCGCAGAGTGATCGAGAGGATCGAGAGAAGGAACCAACCGTTTCTGGCCCCCGTGCCGCCGAGAGCCCTGCAGCCGCCGCTGTCCAGCGAGCCAAAACGCCGGGATCGAACGAAAGCGTGACCGCGGCCGTGGCGGTGGTGGGCGGGCAGGGCGAGCTGCTGTTCGGGCCCGCCGAGGTGAAGATCGACCCCGATAACCCTTGGGGCGCCACCGCCCTAGGCGCACTGGAGGCCACCGGCCTGCCCTACCAGATGTCTGCCCGCTTCCCGGAGCTGGTGGAAACCATCGCCGGGCAGAGTAACCGTGGAGCTTCAGGCTGGATGTACCAGGTAAACGGAGAGGTACCCATGCTCTCGGCGGCAAGGCACCCGGTGCGGCACGGGGACCGCATCATATGGTGGTACAGCCGGGACCTGGCACAACCCCCGCCCGCCTGGGAGGCGCTGACGGACGACAACTGAAGGGGAGGCGTCGATGTTGAAACGGATACTTGGTGCCTTGTTGCTGCTGGTGCTGCTGACTTATTTGGCGCCTTCCGCCCGGGCCGATTCAGCGGTCAACCGGGCGCTGGCGCAGGCAAGAGATTATCTGCTGGAAACGGAAAGAAACCGGGGAGCGCTTTCTCCTTGGAGCTACGTGGCGCTGGCCGTCTGCGGCGAGCCCCTGAGCGCGGCCAGGGTAGGCCGGACGCTGCAATCTCTGGAAGGCCAGGAGACCACCACCCGCGCACTGTTGATCCTCACTCTTCTAGCAGCGGGGCAAAACCCTTCTGACTACCAGGGCAGAAACCTGGTGGCCGAACTGGCCGCCGCCCAGCTCCCTTCGGGCAAGTTTGCCGACCACCTACTGGAAGGGGGCGAGAGGCTGGTGAACGCGCACCTCTGGGCGATACTGGCCCTCAAGGCTGCCGGAGAGCCCCTGCCCCGGCCCGAGGCGGCCCGCAGGTGGCTGATCGAGCGCCAGCACCCGGACGGTTCTTTCCACTGGGACGCCCTCAACTCCGATACGGCGGACGTGGACACCACCGGCATGGCGCTCATGGCCCTGGCTGCCCTGGGAGAAACTCCCGAGAGCCCGGCGGTTCAAAGGGCGGTAGAGTACCTGAAGACCGCGCAGCTTCCCGACGGCGCCTTTTCCTCCTGGGGAGCGGAGAACGCCGAGTCCTGCAGCGCCGTCATCTTGGGATTGGTGGCACTAGGCCTGGACCCGCAGGGTGCGGACTTCCGCAAGCCGGAAGGCGACCCGGTCACCGCCCTCCTGCGCTTTCAGCTGCCCGGCGGCGCCTTTGAGCACGTAAGAGGCGGCGGCGCCAACGAGATGGCCACCCAGCAGGCCCTCCTGGCCCTGTCCGCCATGCGCCAGCCGGAGGCCCTCCGGAGCTGGCTCCTGGGCACTCCCGTCTCGGCGCCTGTCTCCTCTCCCACTCCTTGCTCACAAGGGTTTCAGGTCCGGTTCCGGTTGGGCCGGAACCACTACACAATGATACGGGAAGGAAGAGAAGAGAGTCACCAATTCGAGCCCGGCGCCGCGCCCTTCGTACAGGACGGGCGGACTCTGGTCCCGGTGCGCTTCCTGGCCCTCGCCCTGGGTGTGCCGGAAGAGGGTATCCGGTTTGAAGCCGCGCCTCGGCAGGTAACCCTGATCAAAGGGCACACCCGCCTGACGCTGGTCATTGGAAGGCCGCTCCTATTGGTAAACGGACAGCTCCAGGCCCTGGACGTGGCGCCGGTGGTGCGAAACGGCCGCACCTACCTTCCCGCCCGCTACGTGGCCGAAGGCCTGGGCTGCCGTGTAACCTGGGAGCCCTCGAGGGGCGAAATAGTGATCACCGCCGAGTGAGGGAGGCCCCGATCTTGTTCGAGCGCCTTTTCTACGAGCCCAAAGACGTGCTGCTGCAGCGCCTGCACACCGCGACTCTCCTTGCCTACTGCGGGAGCCTGGCGGGTCTGGCCCTGGTTTTCTCCCACCCGCTTTACCTGCTGGCGGTGCTGGCCGCCGGCGCCCTGGGGGTAACCGCCGCCCAGGCAGTCGCCAAGTGGCGGTTTTACCTCCGCTTAGGGCTGTGGACCGCCGGGCTAATGCTCTTGATCAATGCCGCGGCCTCGCCGGGCGGTGCGACGGTCATCCTCCGTGCCGGACCGGCGAGGGTCTCGTTGGAAGCCCTGGTCTACGGGGCGATCGTGGGAATGAGGCTTCTGGGGGTACTCACCGCCTTCTGCGTAGCCAGCACCACCCTGCACCCCGACCGGCTCTTGGGCATCTTTTCGCGCTGGGCCTACCGTTCCTCGCTGGTGCTGTCCCTTGCCACCCGCTCCCTGCCCAACGTCGCCTGCGAATTGGTGCGTGCACGGGAGGCCCTCCAGGTGCGGGGAGTGAACCTGGAGGGAGGGAGCCTTCGAAGTCGGCTGGATAAGGCCGGTTGGCTGCTGGACGTGCTGCTGGTTTCCTGCTTGGAAGGCGCGCTAGAAACCGCCGAGGCCCTCCAGGCCCGGGGGCTGGGGTGCGGCCCCCGCAGTCACTTCCGGCGGGAAGTTCTCCGGCCCCGGGACGCCTCGGTGCTGGCCGGCGTGGGGCTGAGCCTCACCCTTTCCTCCTACGCCCTGCTCACCGGGGCCGCCGGTTACGCCTGTTACCCGCGACTGGCGCCCCTAGACCACAATGACTTCTGGCTGCCGATGGCGGTGCTTGCCGGACTCTCCCTGCCGGCCATTCTGAGTTGGGGGTGGCAGTATTGGCCCTATTTGCGATCGAAGATCTGAGCTACTGGTATCCGCAGACCGATCGACCCGCCCTGGCCGGCATCAGTCTGACCATTGAAGAGGGGGAAATGGTGGTGCTGGCCGGGGGATCGGGATCGGGCAAGTCCACCCTGGCGCGCTTGTTGGCCGGGCTGTCTCCACGGTTTTACGGCGGCCGGCAGCAAGGAAGGGTGCTTTTCCGGGGGAAAGACCTGCGGGCGCTCGATCCCCGTTACCTCGCCGGGCGGGTAGGCCTGGTGTTTCAGGACCCGGAAAAGCAGCTGGTCATGACCTCGGTGGAAGCTGAAATCGTATTCGGGCCGGAGAACCTGGGGCTGCCCCCGTCGGAGATCGGGCGGCGGCTGGCCGAGGTAACCGGCTTCCTGGGACTGACCCACCTCAAGGGGGAATTCACCGGCAACCTGTCGGGTGGCCAAAAGCAGAAGCTGGCCCTGGCGGCGGTGCTGGCCATGCAGCCGGAGGTGCTGATTCTGGACGAGCCCACCTCCCAACTCGACCCGGTGGCGGCGGAGGAGTTCCTGCACTTGGTAGAACGCCTCAATCGGGAAATGGGCTGCACGGTGGTGCTGGTGGAGCACCGGCTGGAGCGATGCCTGCACCTGGCCGACCGGCTGGTAGTGCTGGAGGGTGGGAAGATCGTGGCCTGCGCCCCGCCGGCAGATCTGGCCCGCCGGCAGGATGACCGCCTTCTTCCCTTCCTGCCGCCGGTAACCCGGCTGTTCGCCGCCCTGGGAGCCGCCCGGATACCGCTTACGGTAAAGGAGGCCCGGCGGGAGTTGCCGGCTCTCCTGTCCCGGCGACCCGAACCCGGTTCCGTTCCGGACGATAACCCCTTTCCATCGCCCGGTGCGACCGGTATAGCCGTTCAACGCTACGCCGTCAGCTGCGATTCAGGCGGGGGCGAGGACGCCGCCTCCCCTTCCTCTTTCCCGGACCGCCAGCCGCCGGGCCTGTCTCCGGTTCTGGCCGAACTCCACGGCGTCTGGTTCGCCTACCCCAACGGCCACGAGGCGCTCAAGGACGTGGGTCTGGTGATCCGTGGCGGCGAGCTGACGGCCCTTCTGGGGGAGAACGCCGCCGGCAAGACCACCCTCCTGAAGCTGATCGCCGGGCTGTTGCGACCGGCACGAGGAAAGGTGCGGACAACGGGGGAAGGCATTGGTCTGGCCGCCGGCGTGGCCTACCTTTCCCAGGACCCTAACGACTATCTATTTCGGGACACGGTAGAGGAAGAGCTCGCCTTTACCCTGTCGGCTCTGGGCCGGACGGACAACGGCGCCGTAGCCGCCACCTTGGACAGGTTGGGCTTGGCCTCCCTGCGCCACCGTTACCCCCGGGAACTCAGCGCCGGCGAGCGCCAGCGCGTGGCTCTGGCCCTGCTGCTGGTAGCCGGGCCACGGCTCTTGCTGTTGGACGAGCCCACGCGGGGAATGGACGCGTGCCTGAAGGAGAGGCTCGGTGCCTGGCTGCGGGAGATAGTGGCGGAAGGAAGGGGGGTGGTACTGGTCACCCACGATACCGAGTTTGCCGCCCGCTACGCCGATCGGGTGGTAATGATGAGCGACGGTGCGGTGGTGGCCGACGGCCCGGCGGCGGAAGTATTGGCCTCCTCCCTATTCTACTGCCCGCAAATAGGGCGGCTTTTCCGTGGGGAGAAGACCGCGGTCTTGACCGTAGAGGAAGCGTTACGGTGGTTTGGGAGAGGAGAGAGGGAATGCATATGCGGCACCACCGGCGTCAGCTCCCAAACTACCTAGCGCTTCCGGCCGTAGCCGGCGGCCTGCTCCTCCTGGCTTTTACTTCCATGGACTGGGGCCTGGCGGGCTTTCTCCTGGCCACGGCGGCACCGGTCCTGGCCGGATGGATCTGGGAGGCCAGGGCGCTTTCCGCGGGGGAACTGAGCCTTGCGGCCACGTTGGG
The DNA here is from genome assembly GCA_024653205.1 of Clostridia bacterium. Classification (NCBI taxonomy): domain Bacteria; kingdom Bacillati; phylum Bacillota; class Clostridia; species Clostridia bacterium. Next base: position 39,499 of record JANLFO010000012.1, read on the forward strand.
AACACTCGCTGCCCTCAGCCGCGTGCCCTTCGCCGCCCTGCCCAGCGTGCAGCCCACGACCTTCCTGGTGATTTGCGCCGGTCTGGTCTTCGGCCCTTCGACCGGCTTCATGGTGGGCTCCACCGCAGCCCTGGTCTCCAACTTCTTCCTGGGCCACGGTCCCTGGACGCCCTTTCAGATGCTGGCCTGGGGTTTGGCCGGCGCCAGCGCCGGCTGGCTGGCGCGTCTGCAACCCAACCCAAGCCGGACGGGGCTCGCCGTCTTCGGCTTGGCATGGGGCTATGTGTTCGGACTGCTGATGAATCTCTGGTTTTGGGCCGCCTTCCTACCTGCTACGGGGCTCTCCGGCTTTCTCGCCGCCAGCGCCGCCAGTTTTCCCTTCGATACCGCCCATGCCCTTAGCAATCTGGGCCTATTCCTGATCGCAGGACCGCGGGTACTCCGCCACCTGTGCCGGTTCCGTAACCGCCTACGGATCAGTTACGGCCCACCGGGGTATCTGTAAAACGGTACCGCTTTTGACCCCACGCTTCGCAGCAGAACCACCGGGAAGGCCGTGCAAGACCGGTGCTGGCGCGGGCCGAGGAACTGACCGGGCTGTTTCGGCGTTTATCTAGAAAAAGCAACCCCGCAAATCCCTGCGGGGCCTTACTTTCCTAGAGCACATCATGCCATCGCACCCCTCCCCCCGTTTCCGTGCGAGGGTGGGGGCGGAAAGCGCGATAAAAACCGGCGCCATTGCGTTCTCCTTCTCTGGCGGGTAGGGTTCGTCAGGGACGTAAAAACATTTCGCCCCGCAAAAGGGACAAGGCCACGGCAGAACGGTCCGGCAGGAGTACGAGACTCCGCCGCATTGTGGGCATCGCTTGGCGCGCATCTATCTGCTTCCTCTCCCGTTTTCCTCGGGCTTCTCCCCGGCTGGGGCAACATCCTCACTCCTGGCGGAACTCTGGGACGCACCCCAGCACCGGAATGCCCAGCCGCTCCAGGTCTTCAGGACCGCATATCCGCTCTGTGATACCGTCGTCCTGCCGGGCGGTCTCGCCGTCCGGCGGGGCGGGCTTTTGTCCGCCGTAGCCGGGGCGGGGCCGCGGCCCGCCCCTAGCCGAAAGGAAACCCCCGCCGCCCGGGGATCCTCGCCCGGTAGCCTTCTTGCCCATTTCATTCCCACCTGTCCTTCCCTGCGGCCGCCGGCTGCCTTTCCGTCAAGCTATCGGCCCGGCTCGCGGCCTGAAGTAGGCAGGCCGCCAGAAAACCCAACATGCCGCCGGCAATAAACGCCAAAGCAGCCCAATACACCATTGCTCTCTCCTGCCCCGCCTGGTAGTTTCAACTGCAGGGGAGGAGACAGGTCCGTTGTCCACCTCCTCCCCCAGGCTTTCCTGGCTTCCTAGCCGGCGATCCGGCCCAGGATTACCAAGAGGCGCCTCAGCATGACCACAGCCTCGGCCCGGGTGGTGTTCTCCTTAGGGGCAAATCGGTTGCCTTCCCGGCCTCTAACGATGCTCGCCTCCGCGGCCTGTGCCCCGGCCTCCCGCACCCACGGACCGATGGCGGCCTTGTCCGCGAACCGGGCCAGTACCGCCTCAGGGTCGGCCACCACGAGGGGCTTGCCAGCGTTGGCAAGAGCCCTCACCACCATCGCGGCGATCTCCTCGCGGGTCATGCTGGCCTGGGGCCTGAAGCTCCCGTCGGGATAGCTGCCCACCAAGCCTGCGGCCCTAGCGGCCTCTACCGCGCCAAAGTACGAGGCGTCGGGGCTCATGTCCTTGAAGCTCGCCGCGGCGGGTTTGGTCTCAGCGATGCCCAGGGTCCTGATCAGGAGGGCAGTGAACTCCGCCCGAGTAACCTGGCCATTGCGGTTGAAGCGATCGGGAGCCACACCGACGGCAATGCCCATTCCCGCCATTACCTCGATGTCCTAGGCAATCAAGCAATCAACAAGACAACCGCCTTTTTTGCCATCAATTCTTCTTCCTCCTCCCTTGCCGGTTTTTGAATTCTGGCCGATTGGTAGGAATGTCTACTTACCTTCCCTGGTGCAGATCCCCCCTTTACCAAGGCGGTCTGAAATAAAGTACGACTTAGCACCTCCTTTCTCGCCAACCCAAGACTGATTTGTGCGTTCTCATGTTGCGGCCTAATAGACAGGTAGGCAAGCGATTATGACAGATAGTCTAATTCGACAGACTGAGGGGCTATTCCTTCCTGTCTCTGGGTCTGACAAAATAAAAATTGACCCACCGCAGAGAAGCGAAGAATATTAGCAGAGGGAAGAGGGAAGGTGGCAAAGTGAAAGACAGGCGGCAGAGACTGGGGGCGCGCCTGCGCACCCTGCGGCAAGCCCGTAGTATGACGCAGGAGCAGCTTGCCGAACATGCCGGGCTTCATCCGACCTATGTGGCAAAAATCGAGGCGGGGGCGCGTCTCCCCAGCCTTGAGGCGCTTGAACGCCTTGCTGCCGCCCTTCATGTTCCCCTATCGTCAATTGTCGGCGCAATGGACGAAATCGAAGAGACGGTAGCCGCGCCCGAGGACCGGCTTATTGCAGACCTAAAGGACTTGCTTCGAGAGTGTAGCGAGGGCCAAATGAACCTTCTCTGGGACTTTGCCAAGTTGCTTAAACAGTATCAAGTCTCCCTCCCGGCTACCAAGTGAACAATCCGTCGCTATGGCCAGGAATATTGGGTAAACCTACTCCAGCGGTTCGGGCTTTTTATTTTTTACGTAAATTTTTTAAAAATTGTTTGACAACCTTGCTATTTATCGCCGCTTAACAAAATCCGGGTTATGTTAAACCATCTCACCCGAGGCGGGCGCCTTGGCTGGCTTTGCCAGTGCAAGAGTGAGGCCAGGGCTGCTGTCGCGGAGATGGTCCTGGGATTTACCCACGGTTGGAAGCCGGCTTTCCGGTTCTGTCGAAAATGCGGGCGGTTTTACCACGGCGAGTGCTGCGATACGTATCTCCCGGAGGCCACCAGCGAACGGGAGGCTAGGAAACTGCTGGATGTGTTCAGCGCCGAAGTGCAAAAAGGGCTTTACATCAAGCCGTCCAAGCTAACGCTCAAAGACTTTGCGGAAAGGTGGGTCCGGGAGTACGTCGAGGTGGAGCTGGCACCCAAGACCGCCCACCGCTATAAGGAATGCCTGGCCCGCGCCGTGGAAGCTATGGGCCACCTCAAGCTGGAACAGGTAAAGCCCCTGCACCTGGTCGAGTTCTATAACAGCCTCCGTAAGGAGGGAGCCCGCAGGGATGGCAGGCCGGGTAAACTGTCAGAAGCGTCGGTTCTTTACCACCACCGGGTAATCAGCAGCCTCTTCAGCCACGCGGTTAAGTGGGGGCTTCTGTCAATGAACCCGGCAAGCAAGGTCGATCCCCCCAAGACGAAGCGAAAGGAGCCCGAAGCTTATGACCATGAGCAGACGGCCCGGCTTCTCGCCACCTTGGAACCCCTGAAATATAAGGTTCTGGTAGTCCTTGCCTTGGCTACCGGCCTTCGCCGAGGGGAGCTCTTAGGCTTGGAATGGCATGATGTGGATTTTGAGAACTGCACCATAGAGGTCCGGCAGGCCAGCCAGTACCTGCCCGAGAGGGGCGTCTTCACCAAGGAGCCCAAAACCGAAACCTCAAGGCGCATCATATCCGTACCGTCGTCGGTAATGGAGCTTCTGAAGCAGTACAGGGCCCATCAGGCCGAGGAAAGGCTTAAAGTGGGTGATCTGTGGGAGAAATCGGGCAGGCTCTTCACCACCTGGAACGGCCGGCCCATGCATCCGGACACCGCTACCAGTTGGTTTGCCGAATTCCTGGAGCGGCACGGCCTGCCGCGGATGAAGTTCCAGGCGATCCAGGCTCTTCGCCATACCTCTGTCTGCCACGCTGCTCATTGCCGAAGGAATATCGCTTAAGAACGTGAGCCGCCGCCTGGGCCATGCGGATACCAGGACCACGGACATGTTCTACACCCGGGCTCTAGAGAGCGTGGACCGGAAGGCGGCGGAGGTGCTGGACGAAATCATCTCCGGAGGCAAGAGGCGGCAGGCCAAGACGTGAGTTTTATTTTGGCCTCGTTTGCTCCCAATTTGCTCCCAAAAAGCGGGCTGTACGGCATTATCCAGAAAAAAGAAACGCCGCAAATCCTTGCGGCGTCTAGATTTTCCTGGAGCTGACGGAGGGATTCGAACCCTCGGCCTGCGCATTACGAGTGCGCTGCTCTACCACTGAGCTACGTCAGCATTGCAGCCCTTTCAACCGCGCCTATTGTACTAGAATGGTGGGGAGAAATCAATAGCCTTTTCCGGCCGAGGGGTCCGTACCTTTTGCCCTGGTTCTGCCTCGTGAGGCAATGTCGAGGGTGTAAGCAGATGTCGGCCCTGGAGGCGAGGGCGAGAGGGCCTGTTTGGGCAGGGAGAAGGATTCCTCCGCTTAGCAGGGGAATTCCCTTAATGAACGAGAAGCGCGGCCACGGTGGGCCGCTGCACGTACAGGGGGGCCAGACCCTTACATGGACCGTCCCGGCGCCACGGACAAGGCCAAGGTTACGGTTATCGGCGTGGGCAACCTGCTGATGGCCGACGACGGGGTGGGCATTCACGCCCTGCGCGAGTTGTCCCGGGAAGACTGGCCTCCGGAGGTCAGGCTGGTGGACGCAGGCACGGCCGGTCCGGGTATTCTCCCGTACCTGGAAGACACCGAGGCGGCCGTAATCATGGACTGCGTGAGGGCGGGCGAAGCGCCGGGTACCATCTACCGCTTTCCCCTGGAGGCGGTGGAGGAAACCATCCTGCCCCCGGGCGCGGTTTCCCTGCACGATCTCGATCTTGCCCATGCCTGGCATCTGCTGAAGCTGCTGGGGCGCGGTCCTTCCCGGGCCGTGGTGTACGGCGTTGAGCCGGCGAGGATTGACTGGGGTACCGAACTCTCCCCCGAGGTGGCCGGGGTTCTGCCCCGGCTGGTGGAGGCGGTAAGCAGCGAGATACGATCCTGGTTAGACCGTGCGACTTAGACGGGGCGACGCACCCGGACTTGCCCCGGGGTTAACTCCTACCCTCTCAACAGGATCCCGCGTTCGGCCAGCGCCCGGCAGGCCAGCCGGAAGTCTTCCTCCCGCGAGTATTCCACGGTATGCAGGTGCACCCCGCCGGTAAGGCTGCAAAGCAGCCCTGCCCCGGCTCCCTGAACTCGCTGAAGGAAGAGCTGCACGTCCCGCCGGGACTGCAGCATCAGGTAGCCTCGGAGCTCGCCGTAAACCGGGTGCTCTACTACTACGTCTACGACCTTGAGACCGAAATCGACCAGGAGGTTGAGTTCGGTTTCGGTGTCTTCGGGCGGGTGGTTGACAGCAATTACCGCCCGGGCCGCCTGTTCACGCGCCGGCGGCTGCCAGACGTAACCCTGGGGAGTGGCCAGGATTTCCGTCCCCGCCGCCCGCAGCAGAGCGATATCCTGCACGATAACCTGCCGACTCACTCCCATGGCCTCCGCCAGCTGGCTGCCGGTGACCGGCTTTCCGGCCTGCCGCAGGTATTCCAGGATTCTTTCCCTGCGCCGCATCATGCTTCCCCCGTTTCCCCCACGCCTACGGGTACTATCTTCCCTTCCCCCAGGAAGACCAGATAGGCCTCCCTAACCTTCCGTCCGAAAACGGCCTCTACCGCCCGGGCGTAGTAGAACAACTGCCGGACATAGGTTGCCAGCCGTTCCCGTTCCTCGGGCTCCCTGCCGGTCTTGAAGTCCACCAGCAGGAAGCCGTCTTCCACTTCCGCCAGCAGGTCGATCTTGCCCTGCACCAGTACCTTCTCTTCTGCCGCCGTTTCTGGGGGCAGCTCCGGGTGTACGAGCCGTGCGGGCAGTCCTGCCCCGAAGCTGACCTCCCGCGCCAACCGCCGGGCCCGGGCACGCAGTTCCCTGCCCAGCGATGAACTCCAGAACCAAACCAGCGAGGCGGTGTCGACCCGTTCCGCCTCCTCGGGGGTAAGCAGCCCCTTTTCCGTCAGGCCGGCCAACTGCTTTTCCAGGTCCTGCCGGTCCAGATCGCCCGAGAGGTCCAGGTGCTCCAGCACCAGGTGGGTGATCCGGCCCACCCGCTCGGCCTCGGTCTCGGCCTGGGCACCGAGAAAGGCGGGTTTCGTGCGAAGACTGCTCCTCCAAAGCGGCCGCCCGGGAAGATCACCCTCGGTCTCCAGCGCCGCCATCAACTCGCTTACCGTGACCTTGGCCGCGGTCTGCGCCAACTGGCGGTCGAACGCGCCCTGGGAAGTCTCGGCCGCAGCCTGCCCTGCTCCACCCGCTCGTGCCGTGCCACGCACCCGGGTCTCCGCCACGCCCGCGGGCAGGCAAACCTCGGGGAGCAGAAACACCTGCCACCGGGAGGGATGGTTGGCTACGGCGCCGTCTTTTGGCCCGGGCCCGCCGCCCAGCCGGCGCAGCGGCCAACCGTCAGCGTGCCGGGCCAGCGCCGGACCCAGCCAGTCGAGGTAGCAGTTGGCCTGCCGCAGCCAGGCCGGGCCCAGCGACCACCCTTGCCGCCACGCGGCCCGGCTCCACTCCCGGGCCCTGGCCGCCAGGTCTCTTTGGGTGCCCACCAGGATCAGGCGCTCGCGCGCCCGGGTAAGGGCCACATACAGTATACGCTTCTCCTCCTCCAGCACCTCCCGGCGGTTGCGCTCCCGGATTGCCAGCCAGGCCCAGGTGGGGTACTTGTAACCCCGCTCCGGGTCCACCAGCATCGGGCCGAGGCCCAGGTCGCGGTGCAGCAGCAGGTCGCCCTTGGTTTCCCCGAGGTTAAACGGCCGCCCCAGGTCCGCCAGGACCACCACAGGAAATTCCAGCCCCTTGGCCTTGTGAATGCTCATTATGCGCACGGCTTGCCCCTGCCCGGCGCCCGGCGCTGCCGGACCCAGGTCCGCGTCGCTTTCCCGCAGCCGCTCCAGGTAGTCGAGGAAGGCTCCGAGGCCCCGGCCGTCGGTGCTCTCGAATTTCCGGGCCAGGCCGATCAGAGCCCGCAGGTTGGCCTGGCGCTGCCTGCCCTCGGCCAGTTCACCTGCCAGGCGGTAGAGGCTGCTTTCTTCCAGGAGCTGCCATATGGCGTCGGGTAGGGGCCGCTGCCTTACCAGGGTGCGCCACCGGTCCAGGCGGGAGAGGAACGGCTTGAGGTGAGGAGCCGAGGCGGAAGCGGCCAGCAGCGCCTCGTAGAGGCTGGTGCCGCGCCGGCACAGGCGTACCTCGGCCAATTCCTCGTCGGTCAGCCCCACCACCGGAGAGCGAAGCACCGCCGCCAGGGGTATGTCCTGGTAGGGGTTATCGGCTATTTCCAGCAGGGCGGTCAGCAGACGCACCTCCGGGGCCTCGAAATACCCGGCAGACAGCTCGGCCCTGGCCGGTAGCCCCATTCGCTGCAGGACCTCGGCGTAGGCATTGGCCCGCTCGCGCGTGGCCCGCAGGAGCACGGCGATGTGCCCGTATCCTACGGGCACGTACCGGTCTCCCTCCCACACCATGAACTCCGGCCCGGGTTTCTCCGGAGTGCCCTCCACCATCCTGCGCAGCCGGCCGGCTATCAGCCGGGCTTCCCTTTCCGGCCCGCTCTCCTCCTGCGGCTCCTCGCCCTCGTTATGGGCCGGCTCCAGCAGGTAAACCTCCACCGGACCCTCGGCGGCAGCGGCCGGGTCCGCCGGCGTGTAGGAAGCGCCGTAGACCAGATCATCGGGGTCCTGCTCGCCGCTCTCGCCGAGCTGCCGGAAGAGGAAATTGACCGCCTCGAGCACCGGCCGCCGGCTGCGGAAGTTGACGTTGAGGTTGATCAGGCGGCCCTGGGGCTTGAGCCGGCGCAGTCTTTCCGAAAAAAGGCGGGGCTCCGCCAGGCGGAAACGATAGATGCTCTGCCGCGCGTCGCCTACCATGAACAGGTTCTCCGGGGCCAGGAGCCGGAGTATGGCCTCCTGAACCGGGTTGAGGTCCTGGCATTCGTCCACCAGGACCTCCACCAGGCGGGCGCGGAGTTCCCCGGCTACCGGAAGCTCCGGGTCTTCCAGCAGCCGCACGGTATAGTGTTCGAGGTCGGCGAAGTCCAGTATTCTTCTGAGCTCTTTGGCCCGGCGGTAGGCTTCGGCGAAACGTTGCGTGAGCCGCACCAGCCCCTGCATGAGCGGGGCCACGCGGGCCAGATCCGCCCGGATGCGTTCGGCCGATAGCTCCCCGTAGTATTCCCTGAGAGCCCTCACCCGTTCCTTGGCGCGGTCTCTCAGCTCGCGGGCCCGTTCCCTTTCCGGAAAGGGACGCGAGGGGTCCTCCCGCCGGGCGGCCGGGAGCCGGCCAAAGGCGAAGCTGCCGAGCCTCCGGCGCCATTCCTCCCAGGGACCATCCCCGGCCGCCCGGGCCAGGTCTTCCATGGTCCGGTATTCCCCGGCCAGGACCGGTGCCCACACCCCCAGGGGCTCGGCGCCGGAGGCGATTTCTCCTGCCGCCGCCAGCCATTCTGCCGCCGTGACCAGTTCCAACGCCAGCGCGTCCTTTACCTCCTGCGTCCAGACCAGCTGTTCCGGCTCGGCCGCAGGAGCCTGCAGGAAGCTGGCGGCCACCTCGTCCAGCCACTCCTGCGGATGCGGATGGCTCAGACTGAAGCGGTAGAGGTGCAGCACCAGTTCCAGAAGGGCCTCCGGGCCGCGCCCGCTCCCGTAATGCTCCAGCAGCCGGATTACTGCCCGGGGATTCTCGGCGTAGCCTTCTTCCAGGACCGAGGAGGCGATTTCGGCCTGTAAGAGCTTGCATTCCTCCTCTCCCGCCACGCGGAATTCCGGGTCCAGCCCCGCGTGGTAGAAGTAGCGCCGCAGAAGCTGCAGGCAGAAGGAGTGCAGGGTGCAGATCCAGGCCTGGCCCAGCCGCACAAGTTGACGCTTGAGGTGAAGGTTTTCCGGATCCTTCTCGAGCGCCCGGCGCAGGCTGTCGGCCAATCGCTCCCTGACCTCCGAGGCCGCAGCTTCGGTGAAGGTAACCACCAGGAGACGGTCCAGATCCACCCCCGGCGGCGCCAGAACCCATCGCCTTATCCGCTCGATCAGGACCGCCGTCTTTCCCGTCCCGGCGGCGGCCGCCACCAGCAAGGCGCCGCCGCGTCTTTCGGCCGCCTCCAACTGGGCCGGGGTCCAGCGGGCTTCAGCGGCCGCCTTCACGCTTCCACCCCCCGCCGGCAGACGGCTGCGTACGGGCACCGGGGGCAATCGGTTTGACCGCGTATCCTGGCGGGCCGGGGAGAGATCTCCCCCTCCAGGATGGCGGCCGCCACCTGCGCCGCCTTCTGCCGGGCCTCGGCCAGCAAACGCTCCATCTCGCCATCCGATAGGGCCCGGGGCTCCCCTCTCGCCCTCCCCCCGCCGGGAAGCAGGTGCGGCCGCAGGGCGGCATCCCGGACCATCAGTCCCGCGACCTCTTCCTCCGCCAGGAACCAGCCCTGGAGCCGGAAACCGCGCCGTCCGGCGGTTGTCGCCTCTTCCGGTTCCAGCGGTCCCCGGCTCAGGGTTACGGGGTTGCCCAGGGGAAAGTAGAACATGCCGGCCGGGCGGGCGGGTCCGGCCTCCGGCAGCAGGCGCGGGGCGTTGAGCCTGGCGGCCTCCAGGTACAGGGGCAGGGCCAGGGCAAGCCCGGCCAAAACCTCCCGGCGCGCCGCCAGGAGCTGGCCGCTCTTGAAATCGATGACCCGGAGGTACCATCCCCCGCTGCCGCGGGCGGCTTCCAGGCGGTCGATCCGCCCGGCTAGGAAAACGGTGCGACCCCCGGCCAGTTCGACCGCCGGCGGCTCCAGGTCGGACCCGGGCCCGAAGGCGACCTCCACAGCCACGGGCCGGAAACCGCCGGCGCGGGCGTGAAGCACCAGTATTTCCACGGCGCGCCCCACCAGGCGCTCGAGCCACCCGCTCCAAAGGGCCGGCCCGCCGGTGCCGGAGCTCCGGCCGGAACCAAACCCGTTCATCAGTTCCCGCACGGCGCGGCGAGAGCAGCGGGTTACGTCCTCGGCCGTGAGCCCGCTCCAGTCGCGTCCCTCACGCGATAGCTCCAGGGTTATCTCGTACAGGGCGGCGTGCAGCCACTGCCCCAGTCTGAGCTTATCCATTCGGGCCCGGGGCCGGGGCCGCAGATCCAGGAAGTGACCGGCAAAACAGGCAAAGGGACAGCGGGCGAAGCTCTCCAGCTGGGATACGCTCAGGACCACCGGCTCGGGAAACCGTGCCTCCACCAGCCGGGAAGGCAGCCTGCCGGACTCACGGCTGGCGGGACTTTCCTCCGGTGCGGCCGGGACCGGGGCGGGGTGCGCTTCTTCCAGAGCGGGGAAAAGGTCTCTCAACCGCGCCAGGTAGGGCGAGGGACGCAGGGGACGGCCCTCTTCGTCCGCCAGGCAGTAGCTCAGCCAGAGGGTTTCCCGGGGACGGGTAAAGGCAATATAGGCCAGGTAGTCCTCCGCCAGCAGCCTCTGGTAGCGCGTGGGGGCCAGCTCAAAGCCCTGCCGGGCCAGCAGTTCCCGTTCCCGGTCGTCGAAAAGCCCCTCCTCTACGGCCCGCGCCGGAAAGACTCCTTCGTTGAGCCCCAGCACCAGTGCGGCGCGCAGGTCCGGCTGGCGGGAGCGCTCTATCGAGCCTACCAGAACCTGATCGAGGCCGGGCGGGATCAGACCCAGGGAGAGCCCTTCCAGGGCGGCGCGCAGCACCTCGGCAAACTCCGCGGCGTCCAGCACTTCCTCTCCCAGAACCTCCGCCAGTTCCTCGAACAGGGCAACCACCTGCTGCCAGACCCGGCCGTGCTCCTCGGCCAGGTCGGGGGTTCCCAACTGCCAGGCCTCTTCCTCCCACCGTTCCAGCCTCTTCGCCACCTCCAGGTTATCGATCAGCCCCCACAGTTCGGCGATCCATTCCCTGCCCGTCTGGCGGTGGTCGGGAGGGCGGCGGCCCAAAGGCCCGAAGAGGTCTACCAGCCGGCGCCGGAGGCCGTCGATTTCCTCCAGCAGCCAGGCAAATCCCCGCCGGTCCTGGTCGGGACCGAGGTGATGGTCCCAGGGCTCGGCCTGTGTCCAGGTGCTGCCCTCGATGCCGTAGGCGAGCACATAGTTCTCCAGGCCGTCGACCTCCCGGCGGCCGAGGGGCCAGAGATCGGTCTTTAAGGCCCGGAATACGGGTTCGGAGGCCCAGCCCGAGGTTACCACCTCAACCGCTGCCATTAGAAGACGTACCAGAGGGTGGTGGGATGCCGGCCGGCGGTAGTCCAGAAAGTAGGGGATGCCGTGGGCGCGAAAGACGGGCTCGATAATCCGGCGGTACTGCTCAAGATTGCGCACCATTACCGCCACGTCCCGGCAGCGATAGCCGCCCTGTACCAGGCGCCGTATCTCGGCGGCCGCCTCTTCCACCTCGCTCCAGGGGTCCGGGGCGCGGAACACGGCTATACCCGGCGGCGCCTCGGGGTACGTCCGGGGTGAGGCGCGGGTGAACTCCTGCTCGAGGTGGGCCAGGGCCGGGTTGGCGGCAAAGCGGGGAAAGCCGCCGGTGCTGTCGTGGCCGGGCGGAGGCACGGTTTCCTCCCGGCAGGCCAGCCCCATTCTCGCGGCGAGGTCTTTCAGGCGAAGGTAGGTTCTTGCGACCGGGTAAAAGGCCGCGGGTTCGGGTTCTGCGGCCTCGGCCGGGTCCAGACACAGGGCAACGGTAGCGCGTTCCGCCTGGGCCAAGAGGGCCGCCAGCAGGTGGTATTCCTGAGGTGTAAACCCGGCAAACCCGTCCACCCAGAGGGCGGCCCCGACGAACGGCCGGCCTTCGAGCAGCCGGCGGGCGGCCAGGGAGAGGAGTTCGTCGGGGTCGTAGTAACCCTGCTCGAGAAAGGCGTGGTAGGCCTCCCACAGCAACCGGAGATCGTCCAGCTTGGCGGCCAGTAGAGGCTCGGCCGAGGCGTCCACGCCGCTGCGCATCGCCCCCGGGTCCATCCGGTACTGCCGGAACTCCCGGAAGGCGCGGGACAGTTCGGCGATGAAACCCGGACGCCGGGCGGAATCGGCGAGCAGCCCCAGGCGGTGGCGGTGACGTCTCAGGACCAGCCGCAGGAGCATTTGCCGGCCCAGTTCGTCCAGGGGCCGGCGGCCGGCCGGCCGGACCCGCTGCAGGACCTCGCGGGCCAGGCGCCGGAAGCTGACCACCCGGGCCCGCACGCTGCCCGCCACGCCCGGGGCGCTCACCAGAGCGTACTCCATCTGGAAGGTAGCCTGCTCCGGCACCAGGAACAGCAGGGGTGCGCCCCAGGGGTCACGGGCCAGCTCCTCGCGGATTTCCCGGAGGCAGGTGTACGTCTTACCGCTTCCCGCGCGGCCCAGAAGCAGGCGCAGGGTCAAAGCGCTTCCTCCCCGCCTAGGCCGAGGTGGCGGTACGCAGGGCTTCGCCCCGGGCGAACAGGGCTGCGCCCAGCGCGCCGACGATCTGCGGCTCCGCCGGAACCTGCACGGGAAGCCCCAGTTCCCGCCGCAGGGCTGCCACCACCGCGTGGTTCTTGGCCACTCCGCCGGTCATTACCACCTCCGGCTCTACTCCCAGGCGCTGGGCCATGGCCGTTACCCTGGCGGCCACGGCCTCGGCCAGGCCCCGGGCCACGTCCGCCGGCTCTGCGCCCTCGGAGAGCAGGGACACCACCTCGGATTCGGCGAATACGGTGCAGGTGCTGGTGACGGTCTTTCCCCGGCGGCTGCGGGCGGCCAGCGCGGCGAAGTCCTCTACCTCCACTTCCAGCGCCCGCGCCATGACCTCGAGGAACCGTCCCGTACCGGCAGCGCACTTGTCGTTCATGACAAAGTCCACCACCCGGCCTTCTCCATCCAGGCGGATCACCTTGCTGTCCTGCCCGCCGATGTCGATTACGGTGCGGGCCCCGGGTTCGAGGAAGAAGGCCCCCCGGGCGTGGCAGGATATCTCCGTAACCGCCCGGTGGGCGAAGGGCACCTTGTGCCGGCCGTAGCCGGTGGCCACCGCCCTCGCGACCGCCTCGGGGGCAGCTCTTGCCTTCTGCAGCGCCCTCTCCAGGGCGCTGCGGGCGGTTTCCCACCCCCTGGTGCCGGTAGGGGCGATCTCTGCCGCCACCACCTCCCCGTCCAGGGTGAGAAGTACCACCTCGGTAGAAAGAGAGCCCACGTCAATCCCGGCTACCAGAGCCATTCCGTTCCCCCCTATGCGCCCCGCCGCCCGGCGGCCGGCGGGCCTCGAGCATTTCCAGGAAGGCGGCCAGTCGGGTGAGGGTCTGGCCTACGGCATAGGTGCGGGCGTCAACGCAATCGCCCGGCAACCAGAGGTAGGGAACCCCGTCCTTCTCCAGCGCCTCTTTCAGTATCCCGGTTGAGCCGTTGCTCTGCCGGCAGCCCCAGTGCCCGTACTGGACTACGGCGGTGCAGCCGTAGTCCCGCACCAGCTGCCGGATCACTTCTATCCGTCGCTCTACCGGCCCCAGGGAAAAGTGGGAAAGCATCTTCTGGGCCAGGCCGGTCCAGGGCGAATCCGGAGCCAGCTCCGGCCAGTAAACGTGGCTGAATTCCTCGAAGGCAACCACCGCCCCGTGCTCGGACAACAGGTCCCACAATTCCGTTCGGTAGTAGGGCTTGAGGTGCAGCCACAGCAGACGGTGGCGGTCCGACGGCCCGGTGCCGGAAGCCTCGGCCCGGGCCTTGAGTTCCAGGGCCAGCTGCCGGTAAATGCCCGCCGCCGCCTCGCCGCCCTGGCCCATAAAGCCCAGCCAGAGGAAGTCCAGGGCCTGCTGTCCGGGCAGGGGGCTGGGATCGGACCGGCGATACCGGTTGGCCTCCATCAGCCAGCTCCGGGCCTGGTTGGACAGATCCAGGGCCCGCGCCAGGCCCTCGGGGTGAAACTTCCTGCCGGTCACCTCCGCCAGCCATCGGGATAGTTCCCGGAGTTGCCCGGCCACGTAGGCCCGGGCCTCGGAAGAGAACTCGGCGGGCACGTCTATGATCCGGACCGGAACCCCGTAAAGCCGACCCAGGTTGTGGAACAGCCGGGGTGCGCCGTCGCACAGGTGAGTGCTGGCTACCAGGGCGACCGGGCGCGGCCACCAGTCCAGTAAGGCCCCGCCCATTACCGTACGATGAAAGGAACAGAGGTCCGAGCTATACCAGGATGCTTCGGCCGCAGAGAGGAGACGGGGCGCGAGTCCCATGCCGGTGACCAGGGCGGCTATTACCTCTACCGCCAGGGGCATGATCCCCATACCGTAGATCAGTTCGGTGGGAACGAAGGCCGTGGTCCACACCACGGGCCGCTCCCCCCGGTACCAGGCGCGCACCTGGTCGGCTCCCGTCAGGGCCAGGCTGCATAGAGCCCGGCACCCGTACCGCCGTCGTTTCAGGTAGAGCTTCGCCAGCCAGTACGGCCAGCGGCCGGCCAGAAGCCGGCGCCAGGTATCCCTCATGCTCCCTACCCCCGCCGACTGCCCAGCGCCTCAACAAACGCCTGAACCCGCGTGCCCATCTGGCCGGTGTCGTTGGAGCAGTACTCGCCCTCCAGCCGCAGGCACGGCATTCCCGCCGCCTGCAAACGGCTGCGCACCAACGGAAAGGCATAGTGATGGTAGTCGCAGAACTTGAGACCGAAATAGATAACGCCTCCGGCCCGGTACTCTTCCACCAGCTCCACCAGCCGCCGCCACCGCCTGTCCCCCTCCACCATGCGGGGACAGGGGGATCGATTCAAGTAATGCCAAGCCAGAAACAGGAAGGGATCAAAAGCCGCTCCGGGCTCCGGCATGCCGCCCGGCTCCAGGTAGCGGCCGCAGGTGCACAGGTCGTCCGCCACCACGGTCACGCCCTGTCCTTCCAGAGCGGCCATGAACTCCGGGGGAGCGGCACTGCCGGTGACCACGCACCGTATCTCTTCCTCCGGGGAAGCCGGCGCATCGCCGAGACCGGGCAGGGGACTTCCGGCGACCGCACGGCCTTTCCCGGCCGCTTCCTCCCAGAAGGGCAGTTGATCGGCCAGCCAAAGGGCAAAGTCCCTCTTGGCCGACCGGGCCGCCAGGGCCATGATTTCCGCCGCCTGTGCCCCGGTGAGCGGCGCCGGCCGGCGGCGCCTCAATCTCCTCAGCCGCTCCACCAGGGACCGAACCCGGGCGTAGACACCGATGGTCTCGATCAGGTCCGCCTCCGAGGCCCTGACGCGGAAGTGGGCGGTTATGGCCTGCCAGAGACGCCGGAGTCCTTCCGCGTAATATGTAACCGCCTCTTCGCCGCCCTGGCGGGGAACGTGCAGCAGATATACGAAGTCTCCCGGTCTTGCCCGCCGCCAGAAATTGTACAGGTGGAGCATGGCCTGGCAGGAATTGACTATTATTACTCCGGCCCGGTGGTACCCCTCCTCGGACAAGGCCGCCTCGGCCAGCGAACGGGCGTAGGAACAGAAGTCCGGCGGCAGCCAGGCAGCCGCACTCCTGGGGCGATGGGGCAGGAGTGCCAGCCGGTACGGCGTCAGACCTGCCGCCTCGATAATCTCCTCCGGCGTATACCCGCAGCACCAGGCCAGGCGGGGCCGATCCTGCGCCTCCGGCAGATCAAGCGCCGGCATCCCGCCTCAGGTCCTCCACCTTATCCAGCCGCTCCCAGGGCAGGTCGAGGTCCGGGCGGCCGAAGTGACCGTAAGCTGCCACCTGCCGGTAAATGGGCCGCCTCAGGTTCAGGTCACGGATGATGGCGCCGGGCCGCAGGTCGAAGTGCTCCTGAGCCAGCCGGGCCAGTTCTTCGTCGTCCAGGCGGCCGGTACCGAAGGTATCCACGTTGACCGCTACCGGTCGGGCCACCCCGATGGCGTAGGCCAGCTGTACCTCGCAGCGCTCCGCCAGGCCGGCGGCTACCAGGTTCTTGGCCACGTAGCGGGCGGCGTAGGAAGCGGACCGGTCGACCTTGGTGGGATCCTTACCCGAGAAGGATCCGCCGCCGTGCCGGGCCATCCCTCCGTAGGTATCGACGATTATCTTCCTGCCGGTGAGGCCGGTATCGCCTTGCGGTCCGCCCACAACGAACCGGCCCGTAGGGTTGATGTAGAACCGGGTACGCGCGTCGATCAGGTGCGGGGGAATGACCTTCCGGATTACCTTCTCCATTACCTCTTCCTTGAGGGTATCCATGTCTATGTCCGGCCGGTGCTGGGTGCTCACCACCACTGCTTCTACCCTTACCGGACGCCCGTTATCGTACTCCACCGTGACCTGGGACTTGCCGTCCGGTCTCAGGTAGGGTATCTCCCGGCTCTTGCGCACCTCCGCCAGCCGGCGGACCAGGGCGTGGGCCAGGGATATGGGCAAGGGCATGAATTCCGGCGTCTCGGTGGTGGCGTAGCCGAACATCATGCCCTGGTCTCCGGCCCCCAGGGTTTCAACCTCGTCCAGTTCGCCCTGGGCCTGGCGCGCTTCCAGAGCCCGGTTAACGCCGAGGGCAATGTCCGGCGACTGCTCGTCGATGGCGGTAAGCACGGCGCAGGTGTCGCCGTCAAAGCCGAACTTGGCCCGCGTGTAGCCGATCTCACGGATGGTTTCCCTGACCACCCGGGGAATGTCCACGTAGCAATTGGTGGTTATCTCTCCTGCGACCAAGACCAGGCCGGTGGTAACCGTGGTCTCGCAGGCAACGCGGGCAAAAGGATCCTGAGCCAGCAAGGCATCCAGAATGGCGTCGGAGATCTGATCGGCCATCTTGTCCGGATGGCCCTCGGTCACTGATTCCGAAGTGAAGAACTTGCCCGCCAATTGCCCTCACTCCTTATCGGTTGTTAGCAGCTCCTCGACGGCGTCCCACAGCCGCCGCGCCACTTCCATCTTGCTCATGAGCGGCAGTTCCCGTACCCGACCGTCGCGGAAGATCAGGGTCACTATATTGGTGTCCACTTCAAATCCCGCCCCGGCCCGGGAAAGGTCGTTCAGGACGATCAGATCGAGGTTCTTGGCCTGGAGCTTATCCCGGGCATGGCGGAGCGGATCGTCGGTCTCGGCGGCAAAACCTACCAGGACTTGGTGCTGAGGCTTTACCCGCCCCAATTCCGCCAGGATGTCCGGAGTGCGCTCCAGTTCCATGACCAAAGTCTCCGCCTCCCCCTTCTTGATCTTGCCGGGGACCTTGGCCTTCGGGCGGAAATCCGCCACCGCCGCCGCCTTCACCACCACGCGGGCCTCGGCGGCGTGGCTCATGACCGCCCGGAACATGTCCTCCGCACTTTCCACCCGGACCACCTTCACCCCGGGTGGAGGCGCCAGAGCGGTGGGCCCGGTCACCAGCACCACCTCCGCCCCCCGGTCCCGGGCCTCGGCGGCCACGGCGTAGCCCATCTTCCCGGAACTGGCGTTACCCAGAAACCGCACCGGGTCCAGGTACTCCCGGGTCGGCCCGGCGGTCACCACCACCCGGACGCCTTTCAGGCTCGCCCTCCGGACCAGCAGGCGGGCGGCCGCCTCCAGGATGGTCTCGACCTCGGGAAGCCGGCCCGGTCCCGTCTCCCCGCAGGCCAGGAATCCGCTTTCGGGTTCCAGAAGATGATACCCCAGCTCGCTCAATCGGCGCAGGTTGTCCCGGGTAGCCGGATGCGTATACATATTGGCGTTCATGGAGGGGACCACCAGAACCGGAGCCCGCGTAGCCAGGATGAGCGCCGTCAGGAGCTCGTCCGCCAGGCCTATTGCCATCCTGGCCATCAGGTCGGCGGTGGCGGGGGCTACGATCACCAGTTCCGCCTTGCGGGCCAGCTCCACGTGCGGTACGGGGCCGGAAACGGCAAACATATCCGTCCATACCGGCCGGCCGGCCAAGGTAGACAGGGTTAAGGGAGAGATGAAGCGGGTGGCCGCCTCGGTCATGACAACCTCCACCTCGGCCTCCTGCTGCCGCAGGCGACTAACCAGTTCGGCCGTCTTGTAGGCAGCTATTCCTCCCGCTACGCCTACTACCACTCGTCTTGCCTTCCACATTAAGTCCGCACCTTCATTTCAGGCCGCCGCGCGAGAGTTCGTACCTTATCTTGCTCTCGGCTATCTCCTGCAGGGCCACGCTTACCGCCTTGAGCATTCTCCCTTCCGGCGTGGTGAGTTGTTCGGGACTCAGCGTCCGGGCGCGTTTGGCAGCCAGAACCACCAGGGCGTACTTGCTGTTCACTTGCTTCATCAGTTCGTCAATGGTCGGTTTGTTCATTTCCCTTTCCCTCCAGCAACCAGTCGGGCATCGCCCGCCGGGGTCGGCATTTCTCAGCCAATATAATAGCCTCGATTCTGTCCGCTGCCAAGTTTACGTAGTCGTTGACCACCAGGTAGTCGTAGTGGACCGCCTCCTCCATTTCCCCCCGGGCCACCTGCAGGCGCCGGCCGATCTGCTCGGCGTCCTCGGTCCCTCGGGTCCGCAGGCGCCTGCAGAGCTCCTGGTAGGAGGGCGGCAACAGGAAGACCGTCACCGCCTCCGGCAGCCCCTCTTTCACCTGTTTGGCTCCCTGCACGTCTATCTCCAGGAGGATGTCCTCACCGCGGGTCAGGGCTTCTACTACCGGCTGGCGGGGCGTTCCGTAGTAATGGTCGTGGATCCGGGCCCACTCCAGCAGCCGGTTTTCTGCCCGGAAGCGTAGGAATTCCTCTTCGCTGACGAAATAATAGTCTACTCCCTGCTGCTCTCCGGGACGCGGCGGTCGGGTGGTAGCCGAAATGGAGTACTTCAGGGAAGGCACCCGTCGCCGTAGTTCCCGGCACACCGTTCCTTTCCCCGCTCCTGAAGGCCCGGAAACCACCAACAACAGACCCCTGCCCATAGGTGATTACTGGGCGGCTTCTTCTGCCCGGGCCAAAGCGGAGGCGGCGGCCTCACGGCTGCTCAGGCGGTGGGCTACCGTTTCCGGTTGTACGGCGGAAAGAATAACGTGGTCGCTGTCGGTAATGATTACCGCCCGGGTACGGCGGCCGTAGGTAGCATCGATAAGGACTCCACGCTCTCTCGCTTCCTGGATGATGCGTTTGATCGGGGCGGATTCGGGGCTTACAATCGCTACTATGCGGTTGGCCGATACAATGTTCCCGAACCCTATGTTGATTAGTCTGATCTCCATACCTTTTCCCTCCTGCGCCCATTATCGGCCGGTGATGAACGGGGTTGTCTGCCCGAAGAGTCCACGGGAAAGTTCCCGTTACTCAAGGTTCTGGGCCTGTTCCCTGATCTTCTCCAGCTCTTCCTTGCACGAAATCACCAGCGGCGTGACGGCGGTGCCTGCCGCCTTGGCCCCCAGGGTGGTCAGCTCACGGTGTACTTCCTGTGCCAGGAACTCGAGCTTGCGCCCTACCGGCCCCTCGTTGTCCAGGCAGGTCAAGATGGCGGCCAGATGGCTTCTCAGGCGAACCAACTCCTCGGTTACGTCACTGCGTTCGGCAAATATTACCACCTCTTCCTCTACCCGTCGGTTGTCCACCGTTACGGGGCCGAGGAACTCCTCCAGCCTTGAGGCCAGGCGCTGACGGTAGTGGCCGAGGAGTTCCTCCTTTAAAACGTCGATTTGTTCCAGGTAGGCCAGCAGGCGCCGGACGCGGTGCCGCAGGTCGTCGGCCAGCCGTTCGCCTTCCCGAAGGCGGGTTGTCTCTACCTCCTGAAGGGCGGCCTCCAGAGCCAGAGCGACGGCCGGCCAGGCACCTTCCCAGTCCGTGGCCTCCTCCTCCAGTTCCAACACCCCGGGAAGGGAAACCAAGTCTCTTAAGGTAATTTCCGCTTGAATATCCAAATATTGCGCTATTTCCCTCAGGTATTCATAATAAGCCATCAGTAGGTCCTTGTCAACCTTGGGCGGCCGTTTTTTCGCTCTCTCTTGCTCTACGTTGATAAAGATATCCAGATGACCGCGATGCACGAACCGCGCTGCGGTTTGCCGGACTCTTTCTTCCAACAGCAGGTAGGACCGAGGCAAACGTGCATTAACCTCCAGGAACCGGTGGTTCACCGCGCGCACTTCCACCCGGGCCCTGAAACCGGCTTCCGCCGCCTCACCCGACCCGAAACCGGTCATACTTCTGGGCATGTCGGCCACACCGCTCCCGCTTCCAGCTCGATTTCGCCGCGAAACACCTCGGCCGCCGGTCCCCGCATCCGCACCGGAGTACCCTCACCTAGCCACTCTACTTCCAGCGCTCCCCCGGGGAGCTCCGCCCTCACCTTCCCGGAAAGCAGACCGTTGAGTACCCCGGCCACCACCGCGGCGCACGCGCCGGTGCCGCAGGCCAGGGTGGCACCCGCTCCCCTCTCCCATACCCTGACCTTCAGCTTGTCCGGGGCCAATACCTGGGCCACCTCCACGTTGGTACGGGCGGGAAACAGGGGGTGGGTTTCCAGCCTGGGTCCCCAGTACTCGAGTTTCACCCGGTCCGGGTCCGGAGAGAAGATCACACAGTGGGGATTACCCATGGAGACGCAGGTGATGGCCCAGCGTTCTCCCTCCATCTCCAGGGGCCAGTTGACTACCGGACTCACCGGAGCCATTACCGGAACGGCCTCGGCCTCCAGGCCCGGCACCCCCATGTCCACCTCCACCATCCACACCCGGCCCTGGCGAACCTCGAGCTTTACCTCCCTTAAGCCGGCGCGGGTGAGTACGGTCAGAGCCGGAGAACGCAGGTTCAGGTACTCATACGCATACTTGGCGACGCAACGGATGGCGTTGCCGCACATCTCCGCCTCGCTGCCGTCCGGGTTGAAGATGCGCATCTGGACCGGCGCCTGCGGTGCGGGCAGGACCAAAACCAGGCCATCGGCGCCGATGCCGAAGTGACGGTCGCTCAAGACCCGCGCCAGGTCGGGCCATGAGGCTTCCGGTGGCAGCCCCTGCCCGAATCCGTCCAGGAGCACGAAATCGTTGCCCAGGCCGTGCATCTTGGTAAACCTCAAAGCCGCCACGATCACGCCCCTTTCTCGTTTCTCGGTGCGTTGCCGGCCGCAACCGGGTTCACCACCGGGTGTATCACCAATTTCCCCCGGGCGCACCACCCCTTGCATCCCTTACACACCACCGGTAGGAACACCCCCGCACCCCTCGGGCAACAAAAAGGCCCACTACCTGAGTTGGGCGGCTCCTAGCCCGGCTCCGCCCGACGCACGAACACTGTGGCGTACGAGCGGGGTACGCACGACCGGCGATCTGGACTCCGCTTCCCGGCTCCCGGCCGGGCGACAGGCCGGTGCCGGCGGCCATAGCTGCGCGCACGGTTTGCCTTTCGACATCCTGCGGCCGGATTCCTGCCTCGACTGTACCGTTCCGGCCCGGGGTTGGCCACGTTCGCGGCCTTCCTCCATTTTATGAAGTCCCGGGGTCGAAAATACTCTGCTTGCCTGGGTCCGGCGGGCTCTGCTATACTGGCGCCGGAGGTGGCCGCTCCATGCCCTTCGATGTGCTGGTGACCCGGGCGGTAGCGACGGAACTGGAGGCCCTGGTAGGCTCCCGGGTGGAACGCGTGGTGCAGTCCGGGGCGGAAGAGGTGGCCGTGGCCTTCTACGGGGCCGGTGTTAAGGCGTGGTTGTTTTTCTCCGCTCAGGCGGCTCACGCCCGCCTGAACCTTGCTCCCGGCCAGGTGGGGCGGGAGGACCGGGTCAGCCCTTTCCTCCTGGCCCTTCGTCACCACCTTGAGGGAGCCCAGCTGCAGGCCGTATCGCAGCCGCCCATGGAAAGGGTCATCATCCTTCGCCTTCAGGGCCCGGCGATTCGGGGCGGCCGGGCCTACCACCTGATTGCCGAGATTATGGGCCGCCACAGCAACCTGATACTGGTGGACCCCGAGACCGATCAGATAATCGACGGTTTGAAGCGATACAGCCACGTCCTCAGCCGCTACCGGGAGGTGCTGCCCGGCCGGCCCTATCTTTCTCCCCCGCGTAACAAGGTGAATCCCCTGGACCTCACGGAGGAGGAATGGCCGCGGGTTCTGCTGTCCGCCGGGGAGGGCCGGCCCCTGGAGAAGGTGCTGGTAGAGCGGCTTGAAGGGTTCGGACCCTGCCTGGCCAGGGAACTGGCGGTACGCGCGGGACTCGATCCCGGCCGGTCGCTCGAGTTTCTAGGCGCCTACGATTTTGCCCGTCTTTGGCAGGCCTGGCGTGAACTGCGCGCGGTAATGGAGGAGAAACGCTTCGAACCCACTCTGATTGTCGACCGGGGCCGGGTAGTGGATTATGCCGCGATTGCCTTGCGCCAGTTCGAGGGGCTGGAACAGGTTCGCCTTCCTACTATGAGTTCGGCCATCGATCGCTATTATTCGGATTATCTGTCCCGAGAGGTCTTTGACCGGGAAAAGAGGCGGCTGAAACAAATAGTGCTTCAGGAGCAAGAGCGGTGGGTACGAAAGCTGGAGGTCCAGGAGGAGATTCTCCTGGATGCCGAAAAGGCGGAAGTCCATCGTCAGGCGGGACAGGTAATCCTTTGCAATCTCTATCGGCTGGAACGGGGGATGCGCTCGGTCGAAGGGCCTAATCCTGACCGGCCGGATGAAATGATTAGCGTGGAGTTGGACCCAAGTCTGGACCCGGCAGAAAACGCCCAGCGGTTTTTCCGGCGCTACCGGAAGGCCAAGGTCCTGGCGGAAAAGGCCGCCGCCCAGTTGGAGCAGGCCCGCCGGGAGTTGGCCTACTGGGAATCGGTGGCCCTGGCCCTGGAGCGGGCGGAGACGCGGGAAGACTTGGCGGAGATAGCCGACGAAGTGGGGGCGCAGCTGCGCCCCGCCGGACGGCGAAGTGGAAAGCGGGGGAAGCAGAAGCCCGCAGAGCCGCTTCGTTTTACCTCTCCCGATGGGTACGATGTGCTGGTAGGGAAAAACAATCGGCAGAACGACTACATCTGCGTTCGGCTGGCCCGGCCGGAAGATGTATGGCTTCACGCCCGGGGCGTTGCCGGTGCACACGTTCTGGTGCGCAACCCCTCCGGCGGCCCCCTTCCGGCCCCCACCCTGCGGTTTGCCGCCGGCCTGGCCGCCTTTTTCAGCCGCGCCTCCGGCAGCCGCGCGGTACCGGTGGATTACACTCTGGCCAAGCACGTCCACAAGCCCAAAGGCGCCCGGCCGGGAATGGTTTTATACACCCACCAGAGCACCCTGGCCGTCCCGCCTACCCCCCCCTCCGGCGGAATGAATTAAGCCCTCTACCCCACCCGGCTAACCGGGGTTTCGGCTTCCCGGGCGTACAAGAGGCCGCCCTTCCCGGCACAGCGGGCAGTCTGAAGCCTCGTAAGACGGGATATCCAGGCTGAGCAGAGCATAATAAGGCAGGCCCAGGTTCAGACGGCCGCCGCTGCGGTCCACCAGGGCCCCCACGCCCAGCACCTGCGCTCCAAACGCGCGGGCCAATTCCACGGTTTCCAGGGCCGAACCTCCGGTGGTGAGCACGTCCTCCACCACCACTACCACCTCCCCTGCCTCCAGGGTAAAACCCCGGCGCAGGGTTAACCTCCCCTCCTGGCGTTCGGCGAAGATCGCCCGGGCACCCAAAGCCCGGGCCACCTCGTGGGCCACGATAATGCCGCCCAGGGCCGGGCCGACTACCGCGCCCACCCGTCCGGAAGGGAAGCGGGAGGCCAGCTGCGACCCCAGCAGTTCGGCATAGGCGGGGTATTGCAGCACGCGGGCGCACTGGACGTACCGGGAGGCGTGTCGGCCGGAGGTCAGCAGGAAATGCCCCTCCAGCAGGGCGCCGCTGCTACGGAAGAGTTCCAGTATGGAGTCCTGGGTAAGCATGATGCGGTTACTCCCCTCCGGTTTCGCCTAGTTCCTGCAAGAGCTGCTGCACCACCGCCCGGGGATCGAGCGCCTGGGTAACCGGGCGGCCCACCACCAGGTAGCTGGCCCCGGACTTGAGCGCTTCCCTGGGGGTGGCGATACGGCGCTGGTCGTCGGCGCTGGTGCCCCCGGGGCGGATGCCGGGGGTAACGATAACCAGGTCGCTGCCGAAGGCCAGGCGCAGGGCCTTGGCCTCGCGAGCACTGGCCACCACGCCGTCCAGGCCCGCCTCCTGGGCCAGACGCGCCCAGCGCACCACGATTTCTCTAAGCTGGGCCGCCAGGCCCAGCTCGGCCAGATCGGTCTGTGTCAGGCTGGTCAGGACCGTAACCCCCAGAAGAAGCGGCGGCCGTATCCCCAACAGCGCGGCTTCTTCCCGGGCCGCCTGAACCGCCTGGCGCAGCATTTCCCGCCCGCCGCTGGTATGCACGGTGAGCATGCCTACTTCCAGCCGGGTCAGGGCGCGCACCGCCTCGGCCACGGTGTTGGGGATGTCGTGGAGCTTTAAATCCAGGAACACTCGGCCACCCCAGCCCTGAACCGCCTCCACCACCGAGGGGCCGCAATGGTAGAAAAGCTGCATGCCCACCTTAAACCACAGCACTTCGCCCGAAAGCTCCCGTACCAGGTGCTCGGCTTCCTCCAGGGAAGAAACGTCCAGGGCCACTATCAGCCTTTCCCTGGGCTGCAGGGCTCTTCACCTCCCTCGCCGGGAGCGCCTTCCCGCCCCCGGCGCCTTGCCGCTCCGACCAGCTCGGTCAGTCGGCGGATGTCATGACGGCGGCAGTAGTCGACCAGCCCTTTCAGCACGTTCAGCGCCGCCCGCGGGTTTAACAGGGTGGCGGTGCCGATGCCCACCGCGCGGGCTCCCGCCAGCAGGAACTCCAGGGCATCCTCGGCCGTACAAATGCCTCCCAGGCCGAGGAGCGGTACTCCCGGCAGCGCGGCGCTTATGTCCCAGACCAGGCGGAGGATGATCGGCTTGATCGCCGGCCCGGAGAGCCCGCCCACCGCGTTTCCCAGGCGCGGCCGGCGCGCGGTGACGTCGATGCTCATGGCGGGAACGGTATTGGCCACGGTGAGTGCATCCGCACCCGCCTCCACCACCGCCCGGGCCACGCCCACCGGGTCGGCGGTCAGCGGGGCCAGCTTCACCAGCAGAGGCAGGGACGTTTTGCGGCGGACGGCCTCCACCACCGCGGCCGCGTCCTCCGGCCGGGAGCCGAAGGTGAGACCGCCTGCCTTCACGTTGGGACAGGAGATGTTGATCTCAAGGGCCGCCAGTCCCCGGGCCTCATTTAGTCGGTCGGCAACCGCGGCGTACTCCTCCCGGGTTCGACCGGCCAGGCTGGCAATGACCGGTACCCGCCTCAGCCTCAGCTCGGGCCATATGCGGGATACAAAGTGGTCCACGCCCGGGTTCTCCAGGCCCACGGAGTTGAGTAGCCCCCCGGCCGTCTCGGCCAGCCGGGGCGGAGGATTGCCCGGCCAGGGATCCAGGGTGAGGCTCTTCACCGTAACCGCCCCCACCTGCTCCAGGGGCAAATACGGAGCCAGTTCCAGGCCCCAGCCGCAGGTGCCTGCGGCCAGGACTACCGGATTGGCCAGCTTAAGGGGTCCCAGGCTGGTGCTCAGGTCGGGTTCCATCCCACACCACCCTCTCCGCCGGCATTACCGGTCCCTCGGTACAGACCCGCGCGTATCCCTCCGCCACCGGCACCACGCAACCACGGCATAGGCCGACGCCGCAGGCCATTATCTGTTCCAGAGACACCCAGGCGGGGGCGCCCACCCGGCGGGACCACTCGGCCACAGCCCTGAGCATGAGGTTGGGCCCGGCGGCATAGACCTGCAGAAGCTGGCCGCCGATATGGCCGGGCAGCAGGTCGGTTACCCGGCCCCTGATACCCAGGCTGCCGTCCTCCGTGGTCACGGCCAGGTCCGGCACCAACTCCCGGAGGGCGGAGAGCCGCCAAAGCTCGGCCGCGGTGGCCGCCCCCATCAGGAAGCGCAGCCGGTGGCCCCGGCGGCTGAGTTCACGGGCCAGAAAGAATAGGGGCGCCACGCCGGTGCCCCCTCCCACCAGGAGGGCGCTTACCCCGCCTTGCGGCAGAGGAAAGCCCTTACCCAGGGGGCCGAGGATTTCCAGACGGTCTCCGGGACGCCGGCCGGCCAGCCAGGCCGTGCCCCGGCCCTTCACGCGGTAGAGCAGGCCGATGCGGCCGGCCCGGCGGTCGGCCTCGTGCAGGCTGAACGGGCGGGGCAACAGGGGATCGTACCCCTCCCCCACCCGCAGGTGCACGAACTGCCCCGGTTGGGCGTTTGCGGCGATTTCCGGAGATTCCAGGATCAGGTGACGGCCGCCGGCGCCCAGATCTTCCTGATCGACTACCGTAGCCCTAGTTGGCCCGGTCAAGGACCTTCTCCTCCCCCAGGGGCACTTCCAGGTCCTGGAGCGCCAGGAGGCTGAAGTCCCCCCCGGAACGCAGTTCCTCCAGGGATCTTACCAGGGCCCGAACCGTGTCCAGGCTGGTAAAACACGGCACTCCGAGCTCCACCGCCGCCCGCCTTATCTGATAGCCTTCACGTTCCGGCCCGCGGGCGTGGCCGATCGTGTTCACCACCAGGTCGATCTCACCCTCTCTTATGTGGTCGACTATATTGGGATTTCCCTCGTGGAGCTTGTAAACCTTTCTTACGGTCAGGCCTTCACCGCGGAGGAAAGCCGCCGTTCCGGAAGTGGCCCAGAGTTCGAAACCCTGTTCGGCCAGGCGCTTGAGCACCGGGAGGGAGCGGCGCTTGTCTCGGTCGGCAATGGTGGCCAGGACCCTTCCCCCCTTGGGGATCCGGTAGCCGGCGGCCACCAGGCCCTTGTAGAGCGCCCTGGCCAGGCTAACGTCCAGTCCCAGCACCTCCCCGGTGGATTTCATCTCCGGACCCAGGCCTGTATCCACCTTGGGCAGCTTGGCGAAGGAGAAAACCGGCACCTTCACCGCCACGTGGTTGGGGGGAGGCAACAGGCCTGCCGGGTAGCCCTGTTCCCGCAGGCCCTTGCCCAGCATGGCTCCCACCGCCACCTTCACCATGGGAACGCCGCTGACCTTGCTCATGAAGGGAACGGTACGGCTGGAACGGGGATTGACCTCCAAAACGTACACCCGGCCCCGGTAAATCACGTACTGGATGTTCAGCAGTCCCTTCACGTCCAGGGCCCGGGCGAGGGTGGTCGTGTATTGAACGATCTGCCTGCGGTGGGCCTCGCCCACCGAATGGGCGGGATAGACGGCGATGCTGTCCCCGGAGTGAATGCCCGCCCGCTCGATGTGTTCCATAATACCCGGTATGAGTACCTCGCGCCCGTCGGAGACGGCGTCAACCTCTACTTCCCGGCCGGGCAGGTATTTGTCCACCAAGACCGGGTGGTGGGGGGAAGCCTTAACCGCCGTGGCCATATACTGGAGCATCTCTTGCTCGTCGTACACGATCTCCATGGCCCGGCCGCCCAGCACGTAAGAAGGCCGCACCAGCACCGGATATCCCACCCGGGCGGCAATGACCAGGGCCTCCTCCACGGAAGTGGCTGCCCCTCCCGGCGGACGGGGGATGCCGAGTTCCTCCAGAAGCAGGTCGAACTTGTCGCGGTCCTCCGCCCGGTCGATGTTTTCCACGCTCGTTCCCAGGACGGTATAGCCCGCCCCGGCCACGGTTTCCGCCAGGTTGACCGCCGTCTGTCCCCCGAACTGCACTACCACGCCTTCCGGTTTTTCGGCATCCAGGACCGCCAGCACGTCCTCGGCGTCCAGGGGCTCGAAGTACAGGCGGTCGGCGGTATCGAAGTCGGTGCTTACGGTTTCGGGATTGTTGTTGATGATTACCGCCTGCCAGCCCTCCTCGCGTAAGGCCCACACCGAATGGACCGAGCAATAGTCGAACTCCACTCCCTGCCCGATACGTATGGGCCCGGAACCCAGGACTACCGCCCGCCGGCCGTCCTTGACCCGGCTTTCGTCCTCGCTCTCGTAGGTGGAGTAGTAGTAAGGTGTCTGGGCCTCGAATTCGGCGGCGCAGGTGTCTACCATCTTGTACACCGGGCGGATGCCGAAGCGGCGCCGGCGCTCGGTTACTTCCCCCGGGCTGATTCCGCGCAGGGCCGCGATCTGCGCGTCAGAGTAGCCCAGCCGCTTCAGGCGCCGCAGGAGGTCGCCGTCCAGGTCCGGGGTGCGGCGGATCTCTCCTTCGCTTTCCACCAGCCTCTCTATTTTCCGCAGGAAGAAGCGATCGATGGAGGTCCAGGAGGCCAAATCGTCCACGGTCCAGCCTCGCCGCAGGGCCTCGGCGGCGAAGAAGAGGCGGCGGTCGTCGGTTCGCTGCAGGCGGTCCTTGAGTTCCGCGTCCGGCATGGCCGCCAATTCCGGCAGGTACAGACCGGGGGTATTGGCCTCCAGCGAGCGTATGGCCTTCAGCAAGGCCCCCTCGAAGCTGCGGTCGATGGACATGGTTTCCCCTGTGGCCTGCATCTGGGTCCCGAGCCGGCGGTCGCTGGTGGCGAACTTGTCGAAGGGAAAGCGCGGCATCTTAACCACCACGTAGTCCACCGTGGGTTCGAAACAGGCGTAGGTCTTGCCGGTAACCGCGTTGATGATCTCGTCCAGGCGCAGGCCTACCGCTATCTTGGCCGCCACCTTGGCGATGGGGTATCCGGTGGCCTTGGAGGCCAAGGCACTGGAGCGGCTGACCCGCGGGTTCACCTCGATCACGTAGTACCGGAAGCTCTTGGGGTCCAGGGCGAACTGGATGTTGCAGCCGCCCTCGATGCCCAAGGCGGAGATTATCTTCAGCGAGGCCATGCGCAGCATCTGGTATTCCCGGTGGCTCAGAGTCTGGCAGGGGGCCACCACTATACTGTCGCCGGTGTGAATACCCATGGGATCGACGTTCTCCATGCTGCACACCGTTATGCAGGTGCCGGCGGAATCGCGCATGACCTCGAACTCGATTTCCTTCCAGCCCAGCACGGAGCGCTCGATCAGCACCTGGCCGATGAGGCTGGCCTTGATCCCGCGGGTAGCAATCCCCCGCAGTTCGGCCTCGTCGGCGGCTATGCCCCCGCCGGTTCCGCCCAGAGTGTAGGCGGGCCTCACCACTACCGGGTAGCCGATTTCCCGGGCGAAGGCCACCGCATCCTCCACGCCGGTGACGATGCGGCTTTCCGGCACCGGCTCGCCGATTCTCTGCATCAGGTCCTTGAAGAGCTCCCGGTCTTCCGCCCGCTTGATGGCTTCCAGAGGCGTGCCCAAGAGGCGCACGCCGTAGCGGTCCAGCACCCCGTTTTCCGCCAGCTCCCAGGCGAGGTTGAGTCCCACCTGCCCGCCCAGGGTGGGCAGGAGACCGTCCGGCCTTTCCCGGGCAATGATGCGGGAAACGAATTCCATCTGCAGGGGCTCCAGATAGATCCGGGCGGCCATGTTGCTGTCGGTCATGATGGTGGCCGGGTTGGAATTGGCCAGGATCACCTCCAACCCCTCCTCGCGGAGCGCCTTGCAGGCCTGGGTACCGGAGTAATCGAATTCTGCCGCCTGACCGATGATTATGGGGCCGGACCCGATCACCATTACCCTCTTCAGATCCCTGTACCGTGGCATAGAATTGTCCTCCCCCTCTCCTAAGGCTCTAGTATTCGTCCCCGGTACATCACCAGGTTGCCCCCTACCATGGTGGCCAGGGGCCACCCGCGTAGTCTCCATCCCCGGAAGGGTGTGCTCTTTCCCCGGGATTGAAATTGCTGGGGATCTACCGGCATTTCCAGGTCCGGATCGATTACGGTGATGTCTGCCGCTTGGCCGGAAGTCAGGGAGCCCCCGGGTAAGCCCAGGATGGCCGCCGGTTGCCGGCTGAGCAGGGATACTGCCCGGGTCCAGCTTATGATTCCCGGCAGGATTAAGAAAGTGACCACCAGGGGAACCACCGTTTCCAGACCGCTAATCCCGAAGGGGGCGGCCTCGAATTCGGCCTCCTTCTCCTCTCTGGTATGGGGAGCATGGTCGCTGGCTATCGCGTCGAGGAGGCCTTCCGCCAGAGCCTGCTTGAGAGCCCGGGTATCTTCGGCGCCCCTCAGAGGCGGGTTCACCTTGGCCGAGGTGTCATATCCCTTGACCGTCTCCTCGGTGAGCAGGAGGTGGTGGGGAGTAACCTCGGCCGTAACCGGGATCCCCTCCCTCCGCGCCAGCCTCAGGAGTTCCACGCTGCCCCGGCTGCTCAGGTGGGCCAGGTGCAGACGGCCGCCGGTGAGGGCCGCCAGGCGCAAGTCCCGGGCCACCATTATTTCCTCGGCGGCCGCCGGCATGCCTCTAAGGCCCCACCGGTAGGAGTAAGGACCTTCGTTCATCTGCCCGCCCCGCGTGAGCTCCAGATCCTCGCAGTGGCTCACGATCGGCCGGTTAACCAGCCGGGCGTATTCCATCGCCTGGCGCATCACCCGGGAATTGGGCACCGGACGGCCGTCGTCGGAAAAGGCCACCGCACCGGCCTCGGCCAGCTCCACCATTTCGCTGATTTCTTCTCCCCTGCCGCCTTTGGTAATGTTGGCTATGGGATACAGGCGGCTGAGGTTAAGCTCCCGGCTCTTCTGAAGCACGTAAGCGATCAACGCCGGGTTATCCAGAGGCGGGTCGGTGTTGGGCATGCAGCACACGGCGGTAAACCCGCCTCTGGCCGCAGCCCGCAGCCCGCTCTCTATGGTTTCCTTATCCTCCTGGCCCGGCTCGCGCAGGTGCACGTGCATGTCGATAAAGCCCGGTGCCACCACTTTGCCGGTGGCCTCCAATTCCTTGCAGTCCGGCGCAGCCTTCAGGTTCGGTCCGACCTTAATTATCCGGCCGTCGCGCACCAGCACGTCCCGCACGTCGTCCAGACCCTGGGCGGGATCTACCACCCTGCCGCCCTTTATCAGCCAGTTCACCTACTCGCCTCCCAGAAGTAAGCTCAGGACTGCCATGCGTACCGCCACTCCGTTGGTCACCTGCTCCGCGATGGCCGAGCGCGGATCCTCAAGCAACTCCGGGCTCAGTTCCACGCCCCGGTTAACCGGGCCCGGGTGCATGAGCACCGCGTCCGGCGCGGCCAGAGAGAGCCTCTCCGCAGTCAGACGGTAAAGCCGCCGGTACTCGCGAAGCGAGGGCAGCAGGCCCTGAACCTGCCTTTCCCCTTGAAGCCGCAATGCTATCACCACGTCCGCGCCTTCCAAGGCCTCTTCCGGCCGCCAGGTAATGCGCGCGCCCATCTGTCCCAGGGCCGGCGGCAGCAAGGTAGGAGGACCGCACAGCCACACCTCGGCCCCGACCTTGGAGAGGCCCCAGAGATCGGAACGGGCCACCCGGCTATGTAAAATATCTCCGATGATGGCCACCTTGAGTCCGTGCAGTCGGCCTTTCCGCTCTTGAATGGTCAATAAGTCCAGCAAAGCCTGTGTGGGATGCTCGTGCCACCCGTCGCCCGCGTTGACCACCGCGGCCCGGATCCGGGAGGCCAAGAAGTGCGGCACCCCGGCGCTCGAATGCCGGATTACCAGGCAGGCCAACCCCATGGATTCCAGTGTAGTAACCGTATCCAGGAGGTTTTCCCCCTTGACCATGCTGCTCGCCGCCACATTGATGTTGACCACCTCTGCCCCCAGGGATCTGGCCGCAATCTCGAACGAGGTACGGGTGCGGGTACTGGGCTCGTAGAAAAGATTAACGACCCGCCTGCCTCGCAAGCTATTCAGGCGCTCGCCCGCAGCGTAGGCCCGGCGGTAGCGGCGCGCCGCCTCCAGCAGAGAGCGTATTTCCTCCACGCTCAATTCCTCGAGGCCGAGCAGATCCTTGCTTCTCAGCCGCATGCGCCCCTCCCTCGCAAAAAATCCCCCCGCTTTTGCTCAGCGAGGGGATTCCAGGATCACCACTTCCTCCGTTCCGTCTATCTCCGGCAATCGGACCTCTACAATTTCTTTCTTTGATGTGGGCAGGTTCTTGCCCACGTAATCGGCTCGAATGGGCAGCTCCCGGTGCCCGCGGTCTACCAGCACGGCCAGTTGGATGCACCGTGGACGCCCCAGATCCATCACCGCATCCATGGCCGCCCGTACCGTCCGTCCGGTATACAGCACATCGTCCACCAGGATCACCTTCTTGTCCGTTACCGTGAAGGGTAGCTCCGGTTCCTGCACCAGCGGGCTGTCGTCCAGACGGGAGAGGTCGTCCCGGTAGAGCGTGATGTCCAGGGCTCCCACCGGAATCGGCCAGCCCTCGATTTCCCGGATGCGCGAAGAAAGCCGCTCCGCCAGCGGAACCCCCCGGCGACGGATGCCGATCAGCACCAGATCCTCCACCCCCCTATTTCTCTCCAGAATCTCGTGGGCCATGCGGGTAAGGGCCCGCTGTATGGCCTGGGCGTCCAGGATCCGTGCCTTCTCCCGTGCCTTCATGCTGCCTCCGTCCGCCGGTCGGCCGTCGGCCGCAAAAAAGCCTACTCCCGCCAGAGGGAAGTAGGCTCCTCGAGTGTCCTTCCAGTTCCTTCTGGCCTCGCCGGGACCAGTTAAAGGGGTCTAACTTTTTCGGGTTAGACTCTACCGCAACCGAGGCCGTATGTCAAGAGCCCGGACGCGGACGTTCGACTGGGCCCCGAAAGCCGAAGCCCCTATCATGTGGCCATTCTGCCTGCCATAGGGCAACGGCGCCGCATCTGCTATTCTATCTAACGCTTCCACCCTGACAATATCATAGGCCGGTAACAAGACCGGCCACCCCCTGACGTATCCCCACTTTCGAGTTAACTTGAGTTGACTGGCGGTACCGGGTGC